>DATMMV010000048.1:0-3340 GCA_035569635.1 Bacteroidia bacterium
AAAAACGAATTGAACAAAAATTTAAACGAGTACCATACCCGCATGATGGGGCTTTGGGAAGAAATGCCCGATAATTTTATTTCTTCGGCCGAAAAGAAAACAGGGAGAGCAGAAATTTTAGGATATGTTGAAGAAAATATCAGGTTGTATAATCAACATCTTCAAAAATGACTTAATTTTGAGTAAAACAACATTATGACGCAGACTGCATTAAAAAAGAAATTGCATAAAGCAATTGACGATATCGAAGATAATAATCTTCTGGAAGCGGTATATACAATTTTAAATAGCAGGGGTTATGCAAGTTCTTTTAAGCTCAGCGATGAAGATATTCGTATAATCGAAGAAAGAAGCGCTTTGTATGAAGCGGGAAAATTAAAGACATATACCATCAAAGAGGCCAGAAAAAAAATCATGAGAGGCCGTTCAAAATGAAACTCATAGTACAGGTACCTGATCTGGTACTTTTTGAAGTTAATGAGGCCGTAATTTACTATGGTGATAAACAAGACGGATTGGGAGATAAATTATATGACGATTTCGAGGATGTATTGATACAAATTGAAAAAAATCCTTTATCTATCAAAAAGTACATAAACTATACAGGCACGCTTTACTCTCAAAATTTCCCTATTTAGTGATATTCAGGATTTATCCCACAAAGATATTAGTCAATAAATTTATTCATGCTAAAAAACACCCTGCCAAACGTTACAAATGAAAACCAAATCGCTTAAAAAAAACAAAGTAAATGTGGTAACCCTTGGTTGCAGCAAAAATATTGTAGACAGCGAAGTGCTGATGGGGCAATTAAGCGCCAATAAATTTGATGTTGAGCATGAAGGAGAAAGCGAAGACCATGAAATCGTAATTATAAATACCTGCGGATTTGTAGATAATGCCAAACAGGAAAGTATCGATACCATTTTACAATATGTGGGTGCCAAGAAAAAAGGGTTGGTAGAAAAAATTTACGTGACGGGTTGCCTGAGCGAACGCTACAAAAGTGATTTGGAAAAAGAAATTCCGGAAGTAGACGCTTATTTCGGAACACGTGATTTGCCAAAACTCTTAAAAACATTAAAAGCAGATTATAAAAAAGAATTAGTTGGCGAACGATTACTCACAACTCCCTCTCACTACGCCTATTTAAAAATATCCGAAGGCTGCGACCGTCCCTGCTCTTTTTGCGCCATTCCTATTATGCGCGGTGGACATATTTCTGTTCCCATTGAAGAGTTGGTGAAGCGCGCTGAAACTTTAGCAACTAAAGGAACCAAAGAAATTCTATTGATCGCGCAAGACCTTACCTATTACGGTTTGGATATTTACAAAAAACGCGAGCTCGCTAATTTATTGGATAAACTCAGTGATGTGAAAGGAATTGAATGGATACGCCTGCATTATGCTTTTCCAAGCGGTTTCCCGATGGAAGTATTGGATGTGATGAAACGCAAAACAAATATTTGCAATTACCTGGACATGCCCTTGCAACACATCAGCGATAATATGCTGAAGAGCATGCGCCGCGGCATCACCAAACAAAAAACGATTGATATAGTAAAAGAGATTCGCGAAAAAATTCCGGGAATAGCCATCCGCACTACTTTAATTGCAGGTTACCCCGGTGAAACAGAAAAAGACCATGAAGAAATGATTGAGTGGGTAAGACAATCCTGCTTTGACCGCCTTGGAATTTTTACTTACTCGCACGAAGAAAATACACACGCACATACATTACAAGACGATGTTCCGGAAAACATAAAAAAACAACGCGCCGACGCAGTAATGAAAGTGCAACAGGAAATTTCTTTAGAACTGAATCAGCAAAAAATCGGAAAGACGTTTAAAACGCTTATTGATCGCAAAGAAGGGGAATATTTCATCGGCCGTACCGAATTTGACAGCGCAGATGTGGATAACGAAATTTTGATTAAGGCTGATGATAAAAATTATTTGTCGCCGGGAAGTTTTGTCAACGTAAAAATTACTGATGCCACCGATTTTGATTTATACGGAATTACAGTTTGAAAAATTGACGCGGATGAGGAACTATCATTTGCCGGTTTTAGTTCGAGTAAGATAATTGCCCGCAAGTGAGGGCTGAATAGCTGACAAAGTTTTTTTGCCCCGGATTTACAGCAACATCTAATATAAGTTCAATAGTATTTTTATTCGTGCTACTTTTTTTAATTTCCTTCTCAGGAATAATTAAATTTTGTCTATGCCCTTTTGAAAAAAGCTCTGCACATGTTTGCCCGGAATTCATATCAAAAAGAAATCCAAGCCTCAATTTGTATTTCTCTCCCGGGCGGATAATTTTCTTCAGTGAAAATTCGTATAATTCCTTATCTAATAATATTTCTAATGTTTTACTTACAAGGCCGTTATCGGCTCCAATACTATATTGCCTGTCCGTTGTCATCGAGTCGGGAAGCAGGAAAACTTTATACTTGTCACGTGTTGATGGGTTCAACTTTAAAAATTTATTTGGAAATTCAATTTGTAAATTAACAGGTATTAGTGTATCATTAATAATATCAACTATTATTGACCTGTATTGGTACTGAGCTCCGGCAGTATCAGCATACATTGACCCTGTAAGTAAATTATTTGTAATTTGAACGCCAAAATATTTGTTAGTATAAACAGGTTTGTCGGAGTCACAAGATTTATCAGCACAAGAATAAAAAGGCAAGATCAATACAATTATTCTTATGAATTTTTTAAAGATAACTTGTCTTAGCATTGCCTAAGCCAATTCCTTCTTCTTAAAATTATCGGCAACGGTTACATCTTTACTGCCGGCAACGTATTGGTAAAAACCTTTTCCACTCTTAATACCTAAATTTCCGGCGGCAACCATATTTACCAATAGCGGGCAGGGAGCATATTTCGGGTTTCCGAAACCATCATGTAATACACGCATAATGCTTAAGCAAACATCAAGTCCTATAAAATCGGCCAATTGAAGCGGGCCCATGGGGTGAGCCATTCCCAATTTCATTACGGTATCAATTTCCTGAACACCGGCAACGCCTTCGTATAAAGTATAAATAGCTTCGTTAATCATGGGCATTAAAATACGGTTTGCTACAAAGCCCGGATAATCATTTACCTCTACCGGAATTTTACCCAGGTTTTTACTCATCTCCATAATCTTCGCAGTAACTTCATCGGTTGTAGAGTATCCGCGGATAACTTCCACCAGTTTCATTACCGGAACCGGATTCATAAAGTGCATACCGATTACTTTATCGGCACGCTTGGTTACCGAAGCAATTTTAGTAATAGAAATTGAAGAAGTGTTTGAAGCAAGAATCACTTCCGGTGCGCAAAG
>DATMMV010000049.1:0-54002 GCA_035569635.1 Bacteroidia bacterium
GTTATTTAGACAAACCTGAAACGTTGGAAGAACCCTTTAAAACGCGCGAGCTTACACCCCGAACAAGAAAAGAACTGAGTGAAATTATTTTTCATAAAAGTGCAAAATTTTAATTATGTACAGCGAAGAAAAAAAATATAGCAACGACAAAATTACCATTGTTTGGAAACCGGGAGTTTGTACACACTCTAAAAATTGCTGGAAAAACCTGCGCGAAGTTTTTGATCCTGCGAAACGCCCCTGGATAAATATGGAGGGCGCAGTTACGGAAAAAATAATTGAACAAGTAAATCAATGCCCATCTAAAGCGTTGAGTTATTATACGCATAAATAGCCTGTGCGTATTTTAACATAATTTATCTTTTTAGAGGCTTAACGCCTTGCCTGAGGGATTGAGGTTCACTATCTTTATTTTATCGAATCCCTGCCGTTGCCTTTTATTTTTTTTTCATGTATCTCCTCAAAAAAACATATTTCATTTTTTGTAGCAAAAATTGCATTCGTATTTTATTTCTTGCACAATTGCTTTTATGTCACGACGGGTTTTCACAACAACCTGCAAAAAACAAAAAAATACAAAAATTCTCCCGCCTGTCAGTTGGCTCAAGTATAATACGAACGCATTTACGCAATACTTTTTCAGATGACATATACCCGATAACTTATGAAGGCCGTTTGTATTTTGGCAGTAATGATATGTTTCGCGGGCTCATTAATATTGAAAGTCAGCCCTTAATTAATTTTAAACCCGAATGGGTAAATATCAGAAGTACCTTTTTTGATTTGCAGGGAAACATCCTTTTCTATTTTTCTAACCGCAAGGGAATTTTTTATATTATTGGCGGTGTGAGTTACCAAAGATATTCCGGTAATTACACAGGTTATGGCAGCATATCACGCATGATGCCCTATATGGATAAAGAATTTAAAGGCAATTATTTCGGAGGTATTTCAGGCTTTGGTTTTGAGCTTAAAGTTTATCTTAACATAAGCCTTTATGCTGAAACAAGATTCAGAATGATGTGGTTTGATGAAAAATTAGACCGTAATACGAAAACCCTGGTGATAAGCGATCAGCTTTGCGTGGGAATAAAAATTAACCTGCCCGAACTTCACAAAATTTTTCGCGGACCAAATGATAAATACCACTGGTTTTAATTTTATCTTAATAGTTCAACAAAGCCTTTTAGTACTTTTTGCTCGCCCGTAATCCCGTTCGTGTAATTAATCACATAAAAATAAGTGCCGTTGCTGCATTGCTCCCCGATAGAATTATGCCCGGCCCAAACTTCGCGGATATTTGTAGTTTGAAAAATTTGTTTGCCCCATCGGTCGTAAACAGTTGTTTCCAATCCGAAAACTGTAACACCGAATCCATGTACAATAATACTCCATGTATCATTTACTCCGTCACCATTTGGTGTAAAAACATTTGGCGCCGTAATAGAAAGGCTGTCCTGCGGATTTGTGCCTGCAGATTTTTTACATATTGAGTTTTTTGTATTGGAATAAATTCCGGTACATAAAAGCACAAACAGGGTTACAATTTTAATTTTTTTCATTTTGTATTATCTGATTAAATTTATGTCTCCGCTTAAATTTATTTCTTTACCTGAAACATCGGTGGCAATCGCTTTGTAAACATATGTGCCGATGGGTGCTGCTTCCCCTTTATATTTTCCGTCCCATCCTTTTTCAATGTCATCCAGTTTTATAATTAAATTTCCCCAACGGTCATAAATATACATTTCAAATGATTTTACCAAAGTTCCTTCCGCTTTAAAAACATCATTTGTTCCGTCTGAGTTAGGAGAAAAAGAATTAGGTATATACAAAGTTGTATAATCTTTAATGTGTATTTCATATTTCGCTGAGTCTTTGCATCCGTGACTACTGGTAAAATAATAAACCGCGGTATAATCTCCTGATTGGGTAAATATATGGTTCATATTTACTCCGCTGATAGTTGAGCCGTCAGTTAGATATCCGTTGTTAAATGTCCAACCGGCATTTGTGCTTAAATTCATTGTAACTTCATCCTGCGAATACAATTCACTACCCGGCCAGGTGGTGAACGCAGATGTAAATACGTCGTTTTGATTTACAATAGTAACAGAAACTGAATCCTTACAATTAAATGCATCAGTTACATGCACCATATAATTGCCGGCCGGTAAATTAGTTGCTGTTTGCGTAGTTTGCGGAACAGTAGTATTCCACAAATATTGGTAAGGAGGATTTCCCGATGGATTTGCCGTTGCCGAACCATGTGCCTGATTACAGAAATCCTGTACTGTATTAACTTGCACCGGTAAAGAGTTATTTATATTTACTGCAGCAGATACATTGCCCGCGCAACCATTATTATCAGTAACAGTAACAACGTAAATACCCGGAGAAAGATTATTTATACTCTGTGTTGTTTGTCCCGTAACCCACGAATAAGAATAAGGCGGTGAAGCGGGTGTAACAGAAGTAATATTTACAGCACCCGAAGGGCCTCCGCAAGCTGAATTAATTACTGATTGTGTTATTTGAAGCGTTTGATTAATTGAGCCAACAGAAGTAACCGCGCTTGCACCGCAATTATGAGCATCGGTTATTGTAAGTGAATATTGTCCTTGCGCCAAACCCTGAGCTACGCTTGAAGTTTGCAGAGGCATGCCACCCCAGGTATACGTATAAGGCGGTGTTCCTCCAATCGCACTTGCAGATATTGAACCTACACTTCCCCGGCACAAAGTAGGAACACTTGTAACGGATAAAGTTAATAGTGCCGGCTGACTTATATTAGCGCTTACATTCTGTACGCAACCATTATTATCAGTTACTGTGCAGGTATAATTTCCCGAAAAAAGATTTGAAGCGGAAAGAGAATTTTGAATCGGGTTTGTATTCCATGAATAAGTAAATACGGAAGAGCCCGCGTTATTTATAATCACTGATGCCGAACCGTTATTTCCACCGTAACAGGAAACATTTGTTATACCCGGCGAAGACAATGTCCAACCCGGGCTTTGTGTATTTACGGTTGCGGTTCCTGTTACCGAACAATGATTTGCATCTGTTACAGTAACATTGTAAATACCTTGCGGAATATTTGTAGCCGACTGTGTATTTTGAACCGGGTTTGTATTCCAGCTATAAGTATACGGAGCAGTTCCGTGATTTGAAACACTCACCGACGCAGTTCCCGTTGAACCGGTACAAGTAGCAGGACTTGTATTAATACTTAATTGCATGACAGGTGGTGCTGTAATATTAATTTGGATTGTGCTTTGGCAACCCGCGTTATCAGTTACTGTTGCAGAATAAGTTCCTGCCGAAAGATTGGATACCGAAAATCCGTTTTGTACCGGTGTTGTACTCCACACACAAGAGTATGGGCTTGCGCCTCCGATAGCGGTTACATTTGCACTTGCATTATTTGCTCCGTAACAAGTTAAATTTTGCTGTGTAGAAGTAAGCACCATGTTATTTCCTACGGCCGCTACTGTAGTGGAAACAGTTTGCGTAATTACACCGCAAGCCTGGTGCAAACTAACAATACAAGTATAAGTGCCTGCACCTAAATTGGTAATAGTAGAAGTTGTTTGTCCGCCGGGATGCCATTGATACGTTGCCGTTCCGGTATAATTAGCTACCGTTGCGGTAGCACTTCCGGTATTACCACAGGAAGTAGGAGTTGAACTTGCGGTTATGGTTGCGGGATTCTGACAACTTACTCCATTACCACTTATAAAAACTCCCGAATCATATAACGCGTTACCTGCATCCGCAATGGCGATTTTCATTTTATACGTGCTGCACGGAACAACAGAGGTTACGGATGTTACGGGAATTGTATACCCGTTATATGCAATATCGTTATTGGGGTTTACATAGTTATTATGAAAATACGAAGTGTTGGTGGAAGCGTTCACATTGTTTATGGATACAGGTGTTCCGTTTGGAAGCAAGGCAATGTTTTGTGCTGTATAATTTCCTCCTGAAGGATTAGGGCCTGTAAGAAAAATAGCAAATGCATCATTATATCCGCCAACTCCCGTAGGATATTCTTCCGAACCGAAAACGAAAGTCATGTTTAATGAATTGCAGGTTGGAACAAAATCAAACTCCAGTAAACAAACATCAAAATTGGCGGTAGGAACAATCGCTGTTAAATCAGGATCATTGTAATTATTACCATTAATTACATTGCAAAAATAAGAGCCGGGATTTGCCACATCCGTTGCCTTACCTGTTGTTAATATAATTCCTCCTGTTAAACCGAGGTTAGCGCCCGCATAAGTAAATGTGGCAGCTGCGTTAGCGCCACAATTAATTGTTGTGTTAGAAACGGTAACACCATTTCCTGCAATGGCCTGCGCAAGTGAAGATGCGGAACTGTTTGGGCTTACATTCATTTGCGAAAAAACAAAAGCAGGCAACAGTAAATAAATTACGGCAATAAGGATTTTATTATGTGAAACACCGCTGCGTAACATCTCAAAGTTTTTTACGCTTTGAACGCGGTTAAAGATTATTCGCTGCTGCGGATTCCTTTAGGGTGTTCACTTCAAAAGCAAAGCAAATATATAAAAAACGGGCTAAAAAACAAGCTGAATCATATTATAAAATAGTAAAGAAAATATTCTTTCATTTTTAATGGTATATTATCTAACTAATTGAAAAACAATTTTTTTATTCCCCTGCTCTCCTTTATCAGTTCTACAGATCATAAGAAAAAAGTTAAGTTAAGTGCTCCTTTTATTAGTTAGTCGGATTTTCTGTCACCATAGAGTTGGATTGCCGGTCTTTCAAAATTATTTAACCAAGGTAAGAGGCCCGTGCTCTTTATAATTTTTACCGTCGAATCCGCTTGCCTCAATTATATAATAATACGTTCCTTCAGACGCATGGTTACCATTGTTTAATATCCCGTCCCAAACCTGGTCAGGTGCATCAAGTGAATAAACCTCTTGCCCCCAACGGTTAAATATTATACATTTCAAATTTCTTATTCCTTTTGTAGTTATAAAGAAACCGTCATTTATTCCGTCGCCATTGGGCGAAAAAATATTCGGAATAATAATTAAAGTGTTTTCATCAACATGTATAACAACAAAAGTTGTATCACTGCAACCACCATTTGTTGCAACAAGTGTTACCGTAAAAGTGCCTGTTGAATTATAAGTATAACCCGTATTTTGCTGTGTACTTAAAGCACCCGTTTCTCCAAAATTCCAAACATAATTAATTGCGCCTGTGCTTGTATTGGTAAAAGTTACAGCCAAAGGCGTTTGGCCGTATACCGCACTTGGTGTAAAAGCTGCTTCTGCCGCAGTTGTGGCAACAACCGTAAAATTGTTTGCGGAAGATGCCATACAACCGTTTGCATCCGTTACGAGTAAACTGTAAGTTCCGGCACCGACATTTTTAAGACTGTCGTGGTTTCCGGCAATGACACCGGTATTTACATTGGTCCACTGATAAGTATAAGCGGGTGTCCCGTTGCTTACAATAATTCCGGTAACGCCACCAATGCTGCTTCCGCATTTTGCAGTATCTGCAGTACCCCCTGAAATAACAGGATTCGGATATATTTTAACAGTATCTGAACCAACAGAACTTTTACAATTAGCCGGAGAAGTAGATACAACATAATAAACTGTAGTCGTTGAAGGTGTTGGGCTCGGAAGATAAGAATTGCCTGTACCAACCTGGTTTAATAAGCCGGCATCAGAATACCACGTAACAGTTCCGCCCGTAGAATTGCTTGTTAAAGGATTAATTATCTGCCCGAGACAATAAGTTGCATTGGCAATTGTTGGCGACGTAGGAGTTAGATTTATTTTAACCGTATCAGCCGCAACCTGGCTTTTACATCCATTACCATTAGTTTCGGTCACATAATATACTGTAGTAACAGTTGGGGTAGGATTTGGTGTAAAAGGATTTCCTGTTCCTATTTGATTTGTTGCACCCTGATCCGAATACCAATTAATAGTGCCTCCACTACCCGCAGCGTTTAACGGATTAATTGTTTGTCCTTCGCAATAAATACTTGTTGTTGCGTTCGGAACCGGAGGGCTGTTACCATCATTAATATTTACCGATGCAACCTTCGTGCATCCCTTGTTATCTGTAACAGTTACTGTATAATTACCTGCATTTAATCCTGACGCCGTAGCGTTTGTACCACCTGCCGGGGACCATGAATAAGTATAAGGCCCTGTTCCACCGGAAGCATTTACAGAAGCTGCACCATCCTGGCCCGCATTACAAGTTACGTTTGTAGAAGTTAAGGCTGTAGCCAATGCTGTATTTGGTTGAGTTATGGAAACTGTATTAGTTGCAGTGCAACTATGCGAATCGGTAATTGTTACAGTATAATTTCCGGCACTTAATCCCGATGCAATAGAATTTGTTCCGCCGCTTGGTGTCCATAAATAAGTGTAACCGCTTGTTCCCCCGGATACCGATACAGTTGCAGAACCGGTACTCATACCGAAACAATTAATAGTTGATGGTGTTGCGGTGGTTGTGAGAGCTAAAGGTTGTGTTATGGAAACTGTGTTTGTGCCAACACAATTATTTGCGTCTGCAATTGTTACTGTATAATTACCTGCCGACAACCCGGATGCATTCGCATTATTTCCACCCGAAGGGCTCCACGTAAAAGTAAAAGGGCCCGTTCCCGACGGTGTTACAGTTGCAGTTCCTGAATTGTTTCCGTTGCATGTTATACTTGTGCTTGTAACCGATCCGGTTGGGCCGCCAATATTTGTAATACTAATATTTCCTGTTTTTATGCAACCATTAACATCCGTAACTGCAACCGTATAATTACCCGTACCTAACCCCGACGCAACAGGGTTTGTTCCGCCACTCGGCGACCAGGAATAAGTGTAAGATCCCGTACCGCCTGATGCTGTAACGCTGGCGGTTCCGTTACTTGCACCGCAATTAGCAGGAGAACTTGTAGTTGTTAATGTTATTACGGCAGGTTGAGAAACCGAAACAGTATTTGTGATACTGCAACTGTGCACATCCGTAATGGTTACCGTATAGTTTCCCACACTTAATCCCGATGCTGTTGCGCTTGTTCCTCCTGAAGGAGACCAGGAATAAGTATAGGCACTTGTTCCTCCTGATACGTTAACAGTTGATGAGCCCGTACTTGCGCCATTACAATTTACGTTAGTAACTGTTGTGGTTGCTGCAAGGGGAGCGGGTTGTGTAACAGAAACTGTTGCGGTGGAAACACAATTATTAACATCCGAGATTGCAACAGTATAATTACCTGCACTAAATCCCGAAGCGGTTGCATTGTTACCACCGGAAGGACTCCAAGTAAAAGTAAACGGGCCACTGCCGGAAGGCGTTACAGTTGCAGTACCGTTATTGTTTCCGTTACATGTCAGGCTTGTACTCGTAACAGAACCGGAAGGGCCTCCGGCATTTGTAACAGTAGTATTTCCTGTTTTTACACAGCCATTAACGTCTGTAACCGTTACTGTATAATTTCCCGACCCAAGCCCGGACGCTGTTGTTCCTGTTCCGCCGGATGGTGTCCACGAATATGTATAAGATCCTGTACCCCCCGTTGCAGAAACAGAAGTTGTACCATTACTGCTGCCACAAGTAGCTTGTGTGCTCGATACAGTTAAAGTAATTGCGGAAGGTTGTGAAATAGCAATTGTATTAATAGTAATACAATTATGCGCATCTGTAATAGTAACAGAATAATTTCCAACACTGAGTCCGGATGCTGTTGCGCTTGTTCCTCCTGAAGGAGACCAGGAATAAGTGTAGCCGCTTGTTCCGCCCAATACATTTACTGTTGATGAGCCCGTACTTGCGCCATTACAATTTACGTTAGTAACTGTTGTGGTTGCTGCAAGGGGAGCGGGTTGTGTAACAGAAACTGTTGCTGTTGCAACACAATTATTAACATCCGAGATTGCAACAGTATAATTACCTGCGCTGAGGCCTGATGCAACTGTACCTGTTCCTCCCGAAGGGCTCCATGTAAAAGTGAAGGGCCCCGTTCCCGAAGGCGTTACGGTTGCTGTTCCTGTGCTGCTCCCATTGCATGTTACGCTTGTACTCGTAACAGAACCGGAAGGGCCGCCGGCATTTGTAACAGTAGTGTTTCCTGTTTTTATACACCCGTTTACATCAGTAACAATTACTGTATAATTTCCCGAAGCAAGGCCAGATGCAGAAGCACTGGTTCCACCCGAGGGTGTCCATGAATATGTATAAGATCCTGTACCCCCCGTTGCAGAAACAGAAGTTGTACCATTACTGCTGCCACAAGTAGCTTGTGTGCTCGATACAGTTAAAGTAATTGCGGAAGGTTGAGAAATAGCAATTGTATTAGTAGTAATACAATTATGCGCATCTGTAGTAGTAACAGTATAATTTCCTACACTAAGTCCGGATGCTGTTGCGCTTGTTCCTCCTGAAGGAGACCAGGAATAAGTATAGGCACTTGTTCCTCCCGATACATTAACAGTTGATGAACCTGTGCTTGATCCGTTGCAATTTACGTTGGTAACATTGGTAGTTGCTGTAAGCGCTGCTGCAGGTTGAGTTATAGCAACTACATTAGTGGTAGTGCAACTATGTGAATCTGTAGTTATAACTGTATAATTTCCTGCGGCAAGTCCCGAAGCGGTTGTACCGGTTCCCCCACTTGGCGACCAGGTATAAGAATAGCCTGCAGTTCCGCCTGATGCAGCAACCGTTGCCGATCCTGTACTTCCGCCGTAACAATTTACGTTCGTAACAGCGTTAGCAGATGCTGTAAGGGCAGAAGGGGGTTGTGTTACAGTAACTGTTTTGCTTCCAGTACATCCTCCATCGCTGAAATTAACGGTATATGTACCGGCACTCAATCCCGAAGCAGAAGATCCGTTTCCCCCTGAAGGTGACCAAGTATAAGTATATGACCCGGATCCCCCGGAAACAGTAACGTTTGATGTACCATTATTCCCTCCATTGCAGGATATATTATTAGCCGTTATAGTTGAAGAAAGCGTAGATGTTGCCGAAATAGTTACTGTAGGAGTATTAACGCATCCGTTGGAACTTGTTACAGTAACAGTATAATTTCCCGCACAAAGATTTGATGCAGTGGCAGAAGTTCCGCCACTTGGTGTCCATGAATAAGTATAAGGCCCTATTGCTCCGGATGCAGTTACAGTTGCCGAACCGGTACAACCACATCCTGCATTTGCAAAAGTTATCGGTGTTGATAAAGCAGTTAAAGCACTGCAACTATTATTCATGGAATTTATCCAAGCCGCATTGGCAGCATTGTTTGGCATGCCCGGTGTTTGCGTCACAGCACTAACAGCTACTGAAGTCCAGTTAGCTTGCAAGGCAATATTGTTATTTGTTGAGTTTTGCATGGCGCAAACTAAACCTGTTTGATCAGGAGCGAAATAAATAATTTGGTTACCATTAGCGTTATTATTCCCCCAACTAACAGCATGAATTAAATTACCGGATGCGTCTAATGTATGAAAGGAGTCGTGGGCGTTAGCCATTGCTATATTAGTCCAGTTTCCGCAAGCTGCCAAGGCCCCCGGATAAGTTGCATTACCCACATTAGGTTGGGTAGTATGATGATCTAAATAAGTACAATTACTTATCGGTATTTGTAACTTGCAATTACCATCTGAAGTTGAAAAATCATCATTGGCGGGATTAATATCAGGATTTAGGTTAGCCCCATCATTATAAATTAAAATAAGTGTACCGGCAGGAACGTTAGACCATAACGGATCATTAGTTAAACGCACACAACCATCCGCAATACCTGTACCAGCGCCGTTGGCAAAGGTTCCGTTATTATCATCAATATAATAGTTTCGTATATCATAAGTAGGAATTGCATTACACGTAGGAGTTCCTACAACTAATAACTCTACATATTCCTGGCTGCCGGAATATCCCTGAGTTACCTCATTAATAACCAATTGCACCTGAGATTTCCCAATGGAGGAAAACAAAACAAAGGCAATAAAAAAATTAATTGATTTTTTAACATTGAATACCATGCTTTCTGAATTTTAGAATTTACTTAAGCGGTTAAGGACTCTTATCTGAAAAGATAATTCCTTTAGGATATTCACTTCTTATTTTAGGGCTGAACAAATGTAGCATTGTAAAGTGTAAAAATGGTTTCAGCAATCTTATCTTTTTGTAAAGAAAAATTCATAAAAGCTTAGAATTGAACAGTTGATCGGGTTTCAAACCTGCAAGGGGGCTATAATTCGGATTTATTGCGCTTTAGCATTAACCTTTGCATGACGCGGCAGCGATTTATGTAATTATTTATTCTGTTTAAAAGATACCAGTAGTATTACCATACTGCCTGCTACTAAAAGTAATCCGGAAAAAGCTATAGGTATTGAATTTGGTTTGTGAAATAACTTGAATAAAAATCCTGTAAAAATAAAAATTACCCCAATAATCATAACGGCTGTAACTATTTTTTTATCCCTTTTCAAAATTTGCCTGTCACTTTTGTACCACTATCTTTTTATATTCGGGCGCTTTATCGCCGGCATAATACATCAAATAATAAATTCCCGGTTGATCGGGAGCATCTATTTCAGCTTCCTGGTCACCGCGGTTATAAAGTTTGCTTTCTGTAAAAAATATTTTTCTTCCGTTTATATCATACAGCTCAAACTTTATGTTACTCTCGTTCTCCAATGAAAATTTGGATACGATAAGCTCTTCCTTGTAATTGTAAAAGGCCACAATGCCGTTTCTACTGACAGGAGCTCCGTAGGATGTACCTGACATGATAACCGGGCTGTATTTAAATTTTCCGTTATAATCAACTTGTTTCAATCTGAAATACGGAATGTAGTTTCCGATATCTTCGTTAAAAAAATACTCATACTCTTTTTTCTGAAAAGAATTTCCCGCGCCTTTTATTTCTTTAACAGGAATAAATTCAATGGCATTAATTGAATACTCAAGTACAAAATAATTGTTATTGATTTCGTTGGCGGTTGCCCACTTAACATTTACGCCATTACCTTTCTGATACGCTGCAAAACTTATTAATTCAATTGGCAAAACCGTAACGCCAAGAGGGCAAGAAGCGCCGGTAGCCGTTACAGTGTAGGTAATTATTTCGTCTCCCCTGTTTGCGGCGCCCCATACGGTAACATCCGTTAAACCTGCAATGCCCGTTGCCGTGCAGAGAACATTAGCATTACCTCCCCCACCACTTGTATAACATCCGGTACTTCCTGCACCGCCATTAAGAGTAGCGCCGCCGCCATTACCTCCGGCACCAAAACTGCAAGCTCCAATATTACTTGTACCACCCAATGTCGCTGTTGTTCCGCTCCAGGTTGCAAGTAGTGGATTATTTGACGCGCCACTGCTTATTCCCACAAGGTCGGGTCCGCCTGCATCCATTCTTGAGTCTGAACAAGTGGTAGTATAATTATTCGGCCCTCCGTATTCTGCCGTTACAGTTGCAGTGCATCCGGCGGGAATATTTATTGAAATATAGGTTGAATAATGAGTTCCCGGGCTTCCACCACTGCAATTGCCCGCATGCGCCGTACCGTTACAAGCTGTTTGAGGAGAATAAATAGTATAATAAGAAGTTTCATCACAATTTACATCACAACCCGCGTTGCCGCATGAATTAAATATACTTATTGCTCCCGAAATCGTGGTTGTTTGCGCATACAACATATTACACACACAAATCAATACTGCTAAAATAATTTTTCTCCATTTCATCTGAAAATGATTTTATGCAAGCGGTTTTCAGATGATTCCGCAAAAAACGGAATTCTTTTAGGATGTTCACTTGCACGACAAAATTGAGGCAAAAATCATTAAGGTAAGTTATCAAAAATTGAATTCCTTATTAAGAAAAGGAAGCATTTTTAAGATATATAAACAGGTTGGAAAAAGAGACAGAATTAATAAATATTTAACCCTGTTTGTTATTATTCCACCACATTAATTTAATATTTTAGAAGTTTATTTAAAACTGTTTTAATAAAATGAAAAAACTTATTACCTGGTTTGAAATACCGGTATTTGATTTTAAAAGAGGCCTTTTCTTTTATTCAAAAGTATTCAGGCATCTGGAGTTTGATATTACAGAATTTAACGGAATACCTCATGCGATATTTAAAAACTCCAATACAGGCGCTGATTTTATTATGGCCGGCGCTTTGGTTGAATACAAAAAAAAACCGGAATCCGGTCATGGCCCGGTACTGTTTTTTGATGCTAATCTCGGTATGGATGATATATTGAAACGTATTGAGCAAAACGGAGGAACTATTGTAAAAAACAAAACTCTGATTAAAAACCAACTTGAGGATGGCAGAACTATTATACCTAAAACATTAATTGACGGAAATGTCGGGTATTACGCTTATTTTACAGACTCTGAAGGAAATAAAATGGGATTGTATTCTAACGGTTAACACCTATTGCGGAATAAAGATATATCCTGAACCGTGTATCGTTTTTATATAATTATCCCCGATCTTACTTCTTATATTTTTTATATGCGCGTCTATGGTTCGTCTTTCGGCAACATGAATATCTTCCCAAACCCGTTTCGCGATTTCTAATCTCGTAAATATTTTTTCGGGGTTTGAATAAAGTAACTTTAATAGTTTAAACTCTATACGGGGTAAATCAATTTTTTTTGAATTAACAATTACAATAAATTTTTCGTTATCAATTGCCAGTTCCTGTTTTTCCGGTGAAAACCTTGCCTGTTGTTTTCTTTTTATAAAAGCCCTTATGCGCGCAGCTATCACTAAAGGCTTTATAGGTTTTATTAAAAAATCATCTGCACCAAGATTAAAAGAATTTGCCAGTACATCATCCTCTGATATTTCGCTGACTATTATCACAAACGGAGAAGAGCTTCTTTTTTTTGTTTCTAATCCCAGTGATAATAACAGCTCATTCGGGTCTTTGGTTTCTTTATCAATAATAAGTATATCTGCTTTTTCATCTTCGACCTGATCCAGAACTTCTTTTTCGGAGTTTGTAATGAGAACTTCATATCCGTCATTCTGAAATTTCACTTTCAGTTCGGCAAACTCTCCGGTATTTTTTGTAATAAATATAATTTTAGCCATTTTAGTTTTCTGAATTTTCACACATCGTCCTATCTCACGCCCTAAAAGGCATTAAAACCATAAAGATGTTTTAATTAGAATCTACTTAACTACAGAAACAGTTCCTTTGTATTCATGGTTCATTCCGAAAATATCATTCAATTTAACTTTCCAGACATAAACATCCTGTTGCACGATGTCGTCGCTTTTATAAGTTCCGTTCCACCCTTTATTTGCGTCGCTTGTATAAAACACCTGATTTCCCCAACGGTCAAAAACCCAAAGATTGTATGTGTTCAAATCCCAACCGGTACCTTCAGGTAAAAACTTTTCGTTTGTTCCGTCTGAATTCGGCGAAAAAGCATTGGGTGCGTAAAAAGTAAAATCTTCATGAATTTTTATTTCCTTGATGATGGAATCTTTGCATCCGAATTGATTTGTAGCTATAAGCAGTATATCATAAATCCCTATTGCGCCATACGTATGACTGGGGCTTGTCAGAACTGAAGTATACAAATCTCCGAAATTCCACTGCCAGTTTACTGCCCCGGTTGATTGGTTAGTAAATAAAATCTGCATATTATAAACATCTGTTTCATATGCAGAGGCAGAAAAGTCAGCTTCGGGTTGGGCATATACTGTAACTAATCCGTTCTGTGAAACAGAATTAACACATCCCTGTGAAGTGGTGTAGGTTAAACTTACATTATAACTTCCTGGTTTATTGTAACAATGGAAAGGATTTTGTACTGATGAAGTTGTGTTATCACCCAAATTCCATTGCCAACTTGTTATATTGGGATTGTTCGCTACCGTAAAACTCATACATTGCGGCGCGCAACCCGCAATGTTTGGCGGTAAAGCCAAAACCGGTACGGTAATAATGGTTACGAGACCTGTATCAGTTGCGTTAGTAGTTGTACAGCCATCAGAAACCGTTACGGTATATACAGTTGTATTTTGTGGCGTAACATTTATTGAATTTCCGTGTATATTTCCCGGCATCCATGTATATGTATAATTTCCGTTTCCTCCGGAAGCAATCGCGTTTAAGTTTGCATTACTCCCTGCACAGATAACCGCATCGCCGGTAGTTATTTGCAAAAGCGGTAATACGTTAACAGTTGCAATACTTCCGATAGAAGGGCAACCATTATTATCAAACGCGATAACCGTATATGTTGATGCGGATACAGGAGATACAGTTGTAGTATTTGATGCCTGCGCCGTGCCGCCATTCCAACTGTATGTATAAGGCGAAGTACCGCCCGAAGCATTTGCGCTGAGCGTTGCTGTCTGGCCATTACAAATAGTTGTACCGCTTGTAACAACAGTTACCGGCGTGGGTTGATTAATGGTTATTGTAGCAGAGTGTGTACAACCGTTTATATCTGTAGCGGTTACTGTATAAATACCCGCGCTTAATCCAGAAGCGGTTGATGTTGCCGCACCTGAAGACCACGTGTAATTATAAGGTGCTGTGCCACCATTTGCTGTTGCCGTTGCTGTGCCGTTATTGCCACCATTGCAAGTAACACTGGTTGTAGTTGCCGAAACATTCACTCCGCTTGTACTTGCTATCAAGGTTGTTGCTGTATTAGAACAATTGTTGGCATCGGTTACAGTAAGCGTATAGTTTCCTGCAGATAATCCGCTTGCATTAGCAGTAATTCCCCCGGCAGGCAACCATGAATATGTGTAAGGACTCACACCTCCCGAAACAGCCGCGCTTGCAGTACCGTTACTTGCCCCGCAAAAGGCAGGAGTATTTGTAATTGTAATAGTTGTTGAAGGGGGTTGCGAAATTATAGCTGCTGCAATTTGCGTGCAACCATGGGCATCAGTTACTGTTACCGTATAGTTTCCGGCAGAAAGATTATTTACTATGGAAGAAGTTGACCCGCCCGGGCTCCAACTATAAGTATATGGCATGGTGCCGCCGTTAGCAGTAGCAGCAGCAGAACCGTTATTACCACCGTTACAACTTACCGATGTTGTTGCAGTACTTACCGTTAAAGCAGAAGGTTGTGTAATTACAATTGATGAGGTTTTAATGCATCCGTTTGCATCAGTAATATTTACTGTATAATTTCCCGCTGATAAGACAGAAGCGGTTGCCGCATTTCCTCCCGAAGGAGACCATGAATAAGTATACGGGCCGGTTCCTCCGCTAACTGTTGCAGTTGCCGAACCGCTATTTCCTCCGTTACATAAAACATTTACACTTGTTACAGTTGGAGAAAGAACTACGGGTTGTGCAATAGTAACGGGTGTTATTCCTGAACAACCGCTCGGATCGGTTACAGTTACAGAATAATTTCCTGCCGGAAGATTGGAAGCGTTATTTGTTGTTCCTCCTGTCGGCGACCATGAATAAGTAAATGGCCCTGTTCCTCCTGTAACGTTTGCAGATGCTGTACCGTTAGTTCCGCCGTTACACGAAACAGAAGTTGAAGTTACTGTAACTGAAAATGAAACCGGTTGTGTTACAAAGGCCGCTGAGTTTATCACGCAACCATGGGCATCTGTAACATTTACAGTATACGAACCACCCGATAAAGCAGTAGCGTTGGCAGAATTACCCCCTGCAGGAGACCACGTATAAGTATACGGACCTGTTCCGCCGGTTACTGTTGCTGTTGCAGTACCATTGTTGCCTGCACAACTTGTTGATGTGGTGATGACTGATACGGACAGCGCTGTAGGTTGTGTGATATTGAAATTTTGTATTATATGACAATTATTCGCATCTGTTACTGTTACAGAGTAATTTCCTGCAGAAAGCCCTGTAGCAGAAGAAGAAGTACCGCCGGAAGGCGACCATGAATAAGTATAACCGGGTGTGCCACCGCTTACGCTTACTGAAGCTGATCCGTTGGAAACACCATTACATAAAACATTTGTGCTGGTGGGTGTCACTAAAAGAGGAGTAGGTTGCGATACACTTATGGATGCCGAACCGGAACATCCGCTTCCATCCGTTACAGAAACTGAATAATTACCGGAAGGAAGATTAGACGCGTTGCTTGTTGTTCCGCCCGTTGGCGACCATGAATAAGTAAATGGCCCCGTCCCACCCGTAACGTTTGCAGATGCTGTTCCGTTAGTTCCTCCGTTACACGAAACGGAAGTTGAAGTTACACTTATGGTGAAAGAAATGGATTGTGCCACATTAACTGTCGCATTTTTTGTACAACCATTGGCATCACTTATGCTTATTGTATAATTTCCACCGGCAAGCCCTGTTGCATTAGCGGAGTTACCTCCCACCGGTGTCCATGTATAAGTATAAGGCCCTGTTCCACCGGATACAGTAGCTGATGCAGTACCATTATTTCCGGCGCATGAGGCGGATGTTGTGGAAGCGGTTAAAACCAAAGCTGTTGGTTGTGTGATGTTGATGCTTTGTATCACATGACAATTATTAGCATCAGTTACCGTTACAGAATAATTTCCTGCAGAAAGGCCTGCAGCAGCAGAAGTTGTTCCGCCAGAGGGTGTCCAACTGTATGTATAGGCAGGAGTACCGCCGGTAACGTTTACGGAAGCAGAACCATTTGAAGCACCGTTGCAAAGAACATTTGTTTGGGTAGGCGTTACAACAATCGGTGTTGGCTGAGTAATATTTACAGTTGCTTTTACGGGGCAACTTCCCGCATCACTTACCGAAACAGTATAAGTTCCCGGTGATAAACCGCTTGCCGTAGCAGCATTTCCCCCGCTTGGCGACCAGGTATATGTAACGGGGTTTAATGCTGAGGTCGTTGTTACTGTTGCAGCACCATTATTTGCGCCATTGCAACTTACATTTGTAAATGTTGTAACTGTCGCCGTCATAATATTTACAACCTGCTTAATAGTATCAGGAGGATTACAAGCCCCGCCCGAAGCAATTAATGTTACCGTATAAGAGCCGGGCCCGCTGAATGTATGTGAAGAGTTTTGCGACGCAGAAGTATTAGCAGCTCCTGATGCAACATCACCAAAATTCCAGGCATATGTATTTGTAGGGCATGCGTTCGGTGTTGCCGCAAAGTTTACAGTATTTGCCGATGCGCATATATGTGTAAAAGTCGCCGAATTAGAAATTCCGTTTGAAACTGCAACTGAATCGAATGAAAGGCCGTCAAAATCATTACAGGAATAACCGGCGCCGAATGTAAAGCGTAAAAGAACGTTTGGCTGTCCGCCACATCCGGTTAAACAATGTTCAGCCGTAAGCCAATGGCCTTGCCCGTTGCCACCTACACAATTTACACCGGGATTAGAGGGGTCCCAACCCACTCCACCTGCTTGTGTATTCCCAGACCAACCATGTTTAGAAGTTACAAAACCCGGAGGGTTGTTTAAATAATTTATACCGGGGTAATTATACCAATTGTGCGTATTACAATCATTCGGTTCAGGAACAGGACTGGCATTCGTGCCACCGCATGTTCCTACATCAATCCAGGTAGTTCCTCCGTTTAACGAATATTGCAAATTACCTCCGTCAAAATGATACTCGCATTCGTAAAACAATTTAAATTTAATGTGCGGGTACTGTAAATTTGTAAAATTAAAGCAGGGACTTACAACATAACCCTGCTCCCAGAATTTATAAAATGCCCCGGTAAGGCCTCCTACATTCCAGCATTTCGTTCCGCTACCTGCGCTTTGAATGGCGTAAGTATGGTTGGGAGTTCCCCAGGTCCAATCTGCTGTTGTACATGTCGCGTTAGGAACAGAAACAGCAGTCCACGCCGGTACAGTTTCAAAATCCTCTACGTAAGGAAATGTATTTACACATTGTGCTTTTAATTCCCCGAAAGAAAAGACACTAATAAACAGTATGTTTAATACACCAATAAAAACCGAACCCTTGGACTTTTCCATTTTTTAAAGTTTTTATGTTAAACTCTAAAAAGCGGTTAAGGATTCTCCGATACTCACAAACCGGATTCCCTTAGGGTGTTCACTTTTTTAGCACATCAAATTTAGAACGTAGGAATTAAAAAGGCATTACCTCAAGATTATCATTCCCTTCTTTTTTATGTATATTTCTCAAAACATAAAACAGAGATAAGCTTTGTTTCATATTTTGATAACATAAAAACTGAGATAAGACCTTTATTAAAAACGGTTAAGGATTATTCAGCGGCCTGTGGTAAAAACTTACCTGAATTCCTTTAATGATATTCGCTTTTAAGTTTTACGAAAATAATTCATATATGTTAAAAAAACATTACGGAAGGGTTATCATTTCAGTTCACAAATTAGTTTTTTAAGCCGGGTTTTTATTTACTGCTTTATAACTTTCACCATTTGAACTTTTTCGTCGGCAATAATCTTTACCAGGTATACACCTGATGGTAAGTTATTTTCTTTGATGGAAATTTCGGTTCCCGATGTTTGTACAGAAATAACTTCCTTACCTAATACATCCGTAAAACTTATGCTTACATTTTGCGCGAAAACAGGAAGCCTGACAGTCAGTTCTTCTGTCATCGGGTTAGGAAATATATGTATTTTACTTTCACCTGATATCGTATTTATACCTGTGCTGCAATTTGATTGAGCCAACCAAATAGTAGCGTTCATCAATAAGCGTTGATGATTACCTGCCGCGTCTAAAGTATAACCGTTATATAATGTTGCGTGGGGATTACCCGTTCCGTCATCCGGCGGAGAGCTGTCCCCGAAAATTACAACTTTGCCACAACCCAAACGCGCGTAGGCACACATTACACCTGTATTGCCCGATGAACCCGTTTTATAAACCACACCTTTCACACTTGGGTTTTGCGAAGGATTAAGTGTTAACGATGTTCCGTTTGACCATTTTACCTGGGTAACATTTCCAAAAGGACCGTGAATGAGTGAATCACTTGCCGAAGCAATTATGTTACTGCTCGTTTGCGAGAAATTCTGCAAATCAACCGAAAAACCAAACCCGTTATTTTGCACACCGTTATTGCTAATAAAGTCATTCCATATAGCGGGCGAATCATAGCCATCATTATTCCTGTCGCTGCCCGTGTGGTCAGAAATCATAAATAAACTTCCGCCATTCAAAACAAAATTCATCATCGCGGTTTTTTGCGCGGCGGTAAAAAGAATATTGGGCTCGTCAACAATAAACACATTGTAATTACTTAAATCCTGCGAGTTAGGAGAGTATCCGTATGTTAATAAGGAAAATGCGCCGAGTGTTTCTACCCAATATCCTTTGTTTACACAATCAATTGCCCAATGAGATAAAGAGCCTTCCCAATAAGTTTCGGCAGTTGATGAAGTAACGGCAGTTTGTGGTGGCGTTGGGTATTGCTGCGGGTTTGAATGGTAACCTGATCCTCCTGAGCTTGCGTACGGATTCCAATTAAGATTTTCCAGATCAGCATCAATCACCCAATCGGCATTACCGGAAGTTTCCGCCTTGGTGCAATCAAATAAAATTTTTACCTGACCGGGAGTTTGTGCAAATCCGCCAAGCCAGGAAATGAATAAAAACGCTGTTATGCTGCTGATAATTTTCATGATTTTTATTTGATTATTTTTTGAATAAAAGAATTGCTGCCGTCAAACACACGGACAAAATAAATTCCATGGCTCAGGGCACTTGTATTTATTTTCATTCTGTTTGTATAATATCCTTCTTTTTCCAAAACTGTTTTCCCTAAAGGATCTGTTATTCTGATTGTAAGTTTTTCACCACTATTTTTTACATCCACCGTAATCTCATCCGAAAACGGATTCGGATAAACGGCGCATTGCATTTGTCCGTAATCATACGCTTCAATTCCGTTTATTGCGGGGCAGGCAGTACCGCCCATGTCTGTAAAATTTTTGCACAGTGATTGGTAATATTGATTAACGATAACAGAGTCGTGTATAACTACCGAACCCTCGTCGTTATTATTTTCCGCGGAAGCAGTCCAGTTAAAAGAACCCGTAAAAACCTGCGGGTCGGAGGCAGGGTGTAAAAAATCAACCAGCATTATTTTATTATGATATGTGTTTGAACTTGTATACACTTTTAAGTTTGTTCCCAATACGGGATTTAAAGTTGAATACGCGGCAAACGTGGTGCTGTACTGATCCATAATACCATGTACAGCATTGCCCGCGTTATATTTATTTTTTATGGTGTTTGCGATGGTATTATCGGTAAACGTATAAATGCCGAAAAACATTTCGTTATTAGTTGAATTGATTGTGCTTAAAATATGATTTTGCGAATTGTCCATCGGACTGAAATAAACCTGCACAGGCGTTCCTGCAACCGTAAATGAAGTTACTGCGGAAGGAGATTTATAAACCCCGAATTTAGAATTTGCAGAGTTGGGTGAAGGACCGCTTCCGCCCCACATTTGATTAAACTGATTGTAATAAGTCATCGCTACATTTTGATCCTGTATAATAACCATATTATTATAATCGCCAACCGTTTGCTGATCACTCCAATCGTAAGAGCCCGTCCATAAAAACGCATCATTCGCATTTGAAGAATTAACATCAATTACCATAAATTTATTATGCATAATTCCGTAAGCACTTGTTGTGGGGCTTGCCAGTTTTTTAATATTTGAATTAATTAAACCTAAGCCTGTATTACCTGAACTTCCGTTATAAATCCACCGGATAACAACACCGCGTGCATAGGCGTTATTAATGGCAACGGCAATAATATTTACCCCGCTTGACCCGGTTGAAAGGTAATCGTATTGAGCAATATCAATTGTATACTTTGCCCTGTTTATGTAAGCGGCTACTGTATCATCAAACGTGCTGTTTAAATAAACAGCATTTACTCCCGATGAAACATTTGTATTTACCGGGTGGTTAAAATAACATTTGATTTTCGGGTTTTGCGATCGGGCAACAAAACAAAATACGGTTAAATTAAAAAGCAATAAAGCGCTGAAAGTTTTTTTTCTTTTCATATTCAAAGTTTTCTGAATTTTGAAATGGTTTTGGATTAACTGCCTCTGCAGAATCCTCAAGGATATTCATTCCGAAAGTAAAGCAATTTACAACATATTGATGCAATTGTCAAATTTTTATTGTAAAAAATACCCGGAATTACACAAGCGGTTTAATTCTTCTTTTATATTTAAAAATAAAGCCTTTCTGATTTTTCAGAAAGGCTTTATTTTTTCCTCTGCACTGTAAAGGAAATATGTAACGGGTTAAACTACTGCTTTATTATTTTAATCATTTGTGCTTTTTCGTCGGCAATTATTTTCACCATGTAAACACCTGCCGGCAAATTATTTTCTTTTACAGAAATTTCGGCGCCTGATGTTTGCATTACAAAAACTTCTTTACCTAACACATCGGTAAAACTTACGTTTACTTTCTGAGCGGCAAAAGGAAGTTTAATAGTTAACTCGTCAGCCATAGGATTGGGATACACATTGGCATACAATTTATTCGAGAACTGGTTAATACCTACAGCACATGGAGCAAGATTAATATCAGAAGCAAATCTTGGTACAATGTTATAAGCACTGAATTCATAAAGTACAGGCCCTTCAATGCAATATACGCTGCTTATTGTCGGAGTAAACACATACTGGGTTTTCGAATCAACCGTTACAGGTACACCTGAAATATCTGTTGCCGTCCACTGACCGTAAGAAGCAGTATAAGTATTACAGGTTGCGGCATTTACACCTACCAATATACTTTCATACATTTCTTGGTTAACTGTTTGCGTAGTTAGTTGTGTCGGGGCAGGAACAGGATTCCCCGATGACACTTTTACAAAAGCACTTACCTGCGTAAGTTCGGTCATATTAAAGTATTCATCAACCGCTGCATTTAAAGTAATGCTATCTCCCATAGCCACATTAGGAGAATTTGTGTAATCAAAAACCAGGCAGGCAGCCCAAACGTTAGAATGCGAAGTTTGCAGGTAATATCCGTTAGGAGCGCCTGTACTGTTTTTGGTAATTGCAGTTACGATACCACCGGTATGATTAACAAACTGTCCGTAAAAAGGAGAGTTGCCGCTTGGGGCGGTAGTGTACTGAATATTATAAAGTGAAACGTTATTTTGAGGAGTGTAAGAAGTTACGTGGAAACTATCTACATCAACACCTACAATTGCCGGAGTTGAATTTGTATAGGTAGCTGTACTTTTAACACTTAAAATAAACTGGCACTGCGCTCCGCCCGAATCAGCAATCAGCGTTTGCACACATTTATGCCATGCTTTTCCTTTAATAGTTTGATAACCGGCATACGAGTATGCAAACTGTCCGCTTGAAGTATCTTTTTTTCCAGTATAAATACCGGCACGGATACTTCCCTGTCCGCGCGCATAATAAGTAATTGTATAAGCTTGTCCGCTAACCAATGTTAAAGGCTGGGTAGCAATTCGCTTATGTGTAGCGCTAACGTTTTTTAATTTGCACGAGTACGTACCTTGTTCTGGTAATAAAGTTCCGGTAGCAACAACCTGTAAAACGCTGTCGGGAGTAATGTTGGTTGCAGGGGCACCCATCCAGTCGGTAGGGTTGTTCGGAGTTCCGGCCCAGTTTTCAAACCCGCTGAAATAAATGTTTTGGGCATGCGTGTTTATAGCCATGGCTAAAAACGCAATAATTGTTAATGATAATAGTTTTGATTTCATTTTTTGTTTTTTTTTGTTTTTATTTATATTATGGATGATTTCTGATAATTACTTTATTTATTAAACAGGTTAATCCGTTAGAATCGTTTTGATTACTTTGATACCTGAATGCGATATAAAAAGTACCGCTGTTATTAGGAGGTACAAAACCTACAAGCGGTTGATTTGAAAAATCGGGTTGCGAATTGGAAGCCCATCTGAAATTAGGCGGTGTATTATTAATTGCTATATATGGAAAAAGAGTTGTTGAAAGATCGGTCCACTGAGAAGGAATAATATTCGTTCCGTCGAAACTTCCCGAAACAAGAACACTTAATTGCCTATTACCATTGGGATATTGCACTCCCGTTGAGAAATTCAGATATTTATTTACACCGCCTCCGGCATACATAATGGGAGGGCTTATCAACCACATATCATTACGCGCATCAACCGATTTGTAATTTGAAGCCGCAGGAGATAAATGTGTAAACGGCGAAGTTCCCCACGTAGCGGCATTCCATTTAATTGAGCCTTCGTAAGCAATATTTTTCCATCCGGCAAGGAATACGGGTTTTTTATCTGATAATGCTGCTGTGGTAAAATTCTGATTCATTGTATCTAAAATAATCGGGCAATACGCGGAATTAAGATTTATATCCGCGTAAGAACGCAGTGTTAATTGCATGGTAGAATATAAATTTGCAATGGCCACAATAGAACCATTCGCATTAGGTATTACCTGGCCCGCAAAATTAGCATAACCACTATTGTAAGCTACCATTTCGTTGCCTGCACAATCATTAATAAACCTGTTAACACTTACCGGTAGCGCGGGTGCAATTTGCGGGATTGCATAAGTACTTCCTACATTATCCTGTATGAATTCAACACCGTATAATTGCACAAGTTGCCCGTCGAACGCAGTAGTTATCTGAGGCATGGTAACAACAATTGGAAGCGGATTTAATCCTGTTTTAATTTTTGCAACTTGTTTTATAACGTTTACCGAATCAATTTGTAAGGAACCGCCGTTCGACATATCTAAAGTGGCGCCGTTTAAATTTATACGAACCGAATCTCCCTGATAAAGTCCGCCCGAACTGGTCTGCCGCATACATATAGCACCGTATCCGCTGGTAATCGCAGAGCCCGATCCATCACGTAAATAAACCTGTTTAAAAATATTACCCGAAGTTTCATCCATCGTTACCACAGCGTATAACGAAGTGTTTGAAGTGAATTTTATACTTTGCCCTGTATACATCGCTCTTAATTGAGCAATAGTAACTGCCGGACCGGTTGCAATTGGAGTTGGTTCCACGGGCTTATAATCCTTCTTGCAGGAAAAAACCACCACAAATACCAACGTAAGAATTGCAAAAAGAGTTACATTTTTTTTAGTCATCCTTCTTAATTTTTTATAATAACATTATCTATTCCGTAGGTCGTGGTGGAATCGGTTTGATTACCCGTGTACCTGAATCCTATATAAAATGTTCCCGTATAGTTCGCAGGAAGAAAAGAACTTAATTGCACCGGAGAGGAACTTGAATTCGTAAAAATATATGTTCCCGAAGTTCCGATTTGAATTGCCGGAAACTGCGAAGTAATATCTGTCCAATGAGCAGGATTGGAAGAAGGTACTTGTGCTGTACCTAAGTTTGTTCCTGTTCCGTTTCCGCTTCCCGCTATGCCGTTAAAATCAGTTGAAAGAAAAACACTTACCTGAAGCGGTTTACCCGAAGCCGGAAAAGCCCCCGTAGCCGTTCTGAATAAAATATTTTTTGTAGGGCTGCTTTTTATTGCCGGAGTAATTAACCAAATTACATTTCGGGGAACACCTGATAAATAAGTAGTAGCGGAAGGAAAATTTAAATTATTGGCTGTTGTGCCCTGCCATTGAGCATAACCTATCTGGTTAATATTATACCATCCCGGTAAAGCAGTGTTAAACGAAGCGCTTCCGCCAAAACTTGCGAAAGTTTGTATTAAAGTATCTGCCCCGCATCTTGCCTGAGTTAAATGCATTTCATTATGTGAACGTAGGGTTAATTGTAAAGCACCGTTATAAAAAGAAGCTACCGCAATTAATGAACCACTGCCACCGGGCACTTTTTGCTGAACCAAATCAGGTGTGTTACTATACGTGGATACAACTATATTATTCAATGAACCACAATCTGTCAATGTATGGTTAACATAAGTTCCGGAATTAGATGGCAGAAACTGACCGCCGGTATCATTTGGAGTGGCAACTAAAAATTGAACGCCGTTTAATAGTACAAGTTGCCCGTCGAAAACTGATTTTTGAATTGTCACGGGTCCGCCCACACTAGGCGTGTAAGTTACATTAGTGACCGAATGCAAAAGTTGATAAATACTTGTTGTAACCGGCGCCGGGTTTTTTCCAACAGCCAATTTTACAACATTATTACCCACATCTACAGAATCAATCTGAATAGAACCGCCGGTTGCCGATAAATCCAGCCAGGTGGAATTAAGGTTAACACGAAGCGAATCTCCCTGGTAAATACCATGAGCTGTAAGTTGCCTGAAAGAAATGGTTCCTGTATTATCACGCAAATAAACTGTTTTATAATTATCAGACATAGTAACCGTAGCAAACAAAGAAAGGTCATTCACAAATTTTATATTCTGCCCGCCATATAAAGCTTTTAACTGACTGATAGTTATGCTTCCGCCTAAATAAGAATAAGTAGACACCGGAGGTTTGTCGAAAGTTTTTTTGCAGGAAAATAAAAAAACCGTTGCCGAAACAATCAGTATAAAAGGAAAATTATTTTTTATTTTATTATTCATTTGTTGCAAATATTATTTCTAATTAAATGAAAAAGCCGCCGAAAGCATATATGTTAACCCTAAAGTATAAGAATACTTATTCGGGAATTTATCTATGAAGTTAACATCGTGCCTCAATTGCTCTTCGCCAAAATTCTTAAACATATTATTGGTTAAATTATTTACCATCATGGTTAAGTTAAGCCCGTATTTATTTTTAAATTTAAATGATTTACCCGCCATAAAATCTATAGTGTACGCCCCCGGTAATTTTTCCTGGTCTGTAATTTTTGCAACCTGCGGGTCAGTAGGAATATACTTTGTCAACGCCTCTGCTGTTCTTCTGTCGGGGTTAATGGTAACATAATTATTGTCGAAATAATTAAAATACACGCCCGCGTACCAGTATTTTTTTGCATTATACCGTAAGCCGATCGATCCTGCCACTTCGGGCGCGCCGCCTACATGGTAATTTTTAAAATAAATAGTTCTGTCTGCTACCAAAAGAGCTGCTGTATTATCTGCGGAAATTGTTGCCGTCGGCCTGTTTGTATAAACATAATTTCCGTAAGCCAACGCTCCTACAACCGACCACTGTTTTTGAATTATTCCTTCTACTCCCAATTCTATCCCCTGGTTTAGCTGATTAAGGTTGGTCATAAAATAATTTACGTTAGTGCTAAATACATCATCATAATAACTGCGCCCCCAAACCTGGTTGTTAATCATCGTATGATAATAAGTAATACGTCCTCTCAACCACGGAAACCTTACGTTATAAGTAATATCTCCGGTAAATATTTTTTCACTTTGCATATTTGGGATCTCATCATTCCTGGAACGGGGAGATATAAATGCATTTGAAGGAAGAGGCGGTTTGGTGATAGTCGCAGCGTTAACAGTTATATAATTATGTCCGTCTATTTTATATGTTATACCTGATTTAACCCCATAATTTATAAAACTGAGTGTTTTGCTGTTTCCTCCTGAAGTAGTGGGAAACAAACCATTAACCATGTGCCCGTCTCGGAAAAAAGAATTACTGCTAACGGTTGCACTTACATACACATCAAATTTACTGAATGTTTTCTCTGCCTGTCCCCACAATTCATAACGGCTTACGTTTAAGTTATAATCATAACCATAAACATCGCCTTTACGGATTAATTTATTGGGGTCGTTAATATTATTCTGCATAACCGAATTGTTCGGCGAAATTTGATTTGCAAACTGATTCAGGTCTAACCAATAATCGCCACCCAGTAAATCATTCATTACTTTATAATAACGTGTATAAGCCACAGTTGCGTTTAAACCACCTGTTACATAAATATTATTATTGAGTCTTGTATTGTAAATGGAATTAAAACCATAAGAGCTTATATCCTGACGTTGTTCTTCTACCGCGTACCTGGATAATTTGCCTGTATAAGAAGTTCCTGCAATGCCGTCTACATTATAAACTGTATGTAAATTATTATAATTTGCATTATACAAACCTGCCCAATCAATTTGTTGCGTGCTAAATCCGGATATAGGATTTGTACTATTATTTTGCCATGCTGCCGTTAAATTTGCGAACTTCGTTGGATTTGCATACTCACTGGAAGGCCCGTAATAGCTTGGCATATTTTTATAATAATCGGGCGCCGGGTTTAAGCCGACGCCATAATAATTTAAATTAGTAAGGCTGGTGCGGCCAAAAGAATAAAAAGCACTGGTTGTAAGTTTGGAATTATCGTTAATCCTCCACACTTCAGATACAATTGCAGTAGGAACATTTGTAGTACTTGTTTTTGCATTACGTACTTGCCCGTTTTGAAATCCCCAATAAGAATTGTAATGTTTATCGCCTACAAGAGCATATGCTTCGTCTGTTTCCATACTTTGCCTTCCCTGGGTAATAGGTGCACCGAAACCTACAAATGAAAGTGTGTGATTATCGTTAAGTTTTTTATCCGCACCCATAAAATATCCGAATCCCATAAAAGAGGTGCCCGGTACATATCCCTGCGCAGCGTATCTCGCGGTTCCCGAAAAAGAAAAAGCCCAACCGCTTGGCAGTAACCCTGAAGCATAAGTAAGTGTTACTCTTTCCTTAAATATCCTGTTGCCCTGCGAATAAGTTACCCTAAGCCCTTTTTTAAAAGTAGAAGCAAATACATTTAAATTAAAATACCCTCCAACATCGCCGAAAGTTGAGCGCGAAGAACCGAGCCCCGTTTTCATATCCATATAACGTATCACATCATTCATTCCACCCCAGGTACTCCATCCGGCTGTTCCGTTTTCTAAACTATTAAGGCGAACACCGTTCATCATAACCGTCATATTATCGGTATTATAACCTCTGTAACGAAACCGCGCGGTAATAAAATGCATGGAAACAGTTTGCATAAATATATCGCGTGTTGAACCTAAAAGAGATGTTACGTCCTGCGATTGTAAATTATTTCCGCTTATATCGCTTGTGGTAGTACTGAAAATCGGTAAAATCCCGTTAGTGCTGTTAACGGTATCCGTTTCGGCGTTATTAATAGTCTTCGTGGAAGTAGTGTCTGTTTGACTAAACGACCAATTAGTTACTAAAAGAAATGAGCTTATTATACAGAGCCTGTTTAACATGTTACTATATCCTATTTTAAAGTTTTTTAAGCTTTAAAAGTGGTTAAGGACTATCCGGGGACCACAAACACATGAAAACCGGATTCCTTTAGGATGTTCACTTTATAAAGGCGTACAAAAATAGATTATTTTTTTATTCCACAAAATTTCTTTTGGTTAAGTAATTGTTTTGTTTTTGTGAGCTTTTCAAATCGTATGTTATTGAAATTCAGAAAACGTACTATATTTGCGCGCTTTAAATCATGAAGAACATAAATTACTTTTTATTAACTGCCTTATTTTTTCTATGTATAAAAGCCACTGCTCAGGGGCCGGATAGGAATAAAAAATACTACTCGGCCGCAGTAGGTTTTTGGAACGTAGAAAACTTTTACGACACTTTAAATGACCCTTTAAAAAGCGATGAAGAGTTTTTGCCTGCAGGACCCAATTTATGGGATACAAAAAAATACAAAACAAAAATAGACCATGTTTCGGATGTAATTTCTCAATTAGCTACCGACGCTACGCCCGATGGGGTTGCCATTATGGGCCTTTGCGAAATAGAAAACATAAATGTACTTAAAGACATTGTAAAGGCCCCGAAGCTGGCGCCCCGTAATTACAAAATTGTACATGTAGAAGGTCCGGATGCCCGGGGCGTTGATGTTGCTTTTCTTTATAACCCTAAATATTTTAAAGTTACTTCATTTCACTCATACCACTTAACGCTTGTTACCGACAGCACACACACCACCAGAGATCAGTTACTTGTTTCGGGGAAACTTTTGGGAGAAGATTTTCATTTTATAGTTTGTCACTGGCCCTCGCGCAGTTTCGGAGAAATGGCCAGTCAGCCTAATCGTATTGCAGCGGCCAAATTAGGCCGCAAAATAATTGACTCCATTTTAAAAGCAGAGCCCAACGCAAAAATTATTTTAATGGGTGATTTAAATGATGATCCTAAAGATGTAAGTGTTCGTACTTATTTAAATACAACAGGAAAGGAAAAAGACGCAAAAGCGCCTTTATTGTTTAACGCGATGGAAGGCCATTTTAAAAAAGGCATAGGGACATTAGCTTATAATGATGCCTGGAATTTATTTGACCAGCAAATAATGACCCCGGCTCTTGTTAAAGGAGATTATAAGGATTTGCAATTTTATGTTTCACGGATTTTTAACAACCCGATGGTACTTGAAACAGAAGGTAAATATAAGGGATATCCTAAACGAACTTTTTCGGGCGGGGCTTATACGGCCGGTTACAGCGACCACTTTTCTGTGTTTTCTGTATTTTTGAAAGAAATACCCGGAAAGAAATAGTTTTCCTGTTTCTTTTGCCGTTCATAAAAAACCGTCCCTTGTTTTAATTTTTTAAATTACATTTGGCACTTATTAAAAATTACTCGATGAAAAAAATATTTTTTGTTTCCGCTGCAATTCTTTTTTGTTCGGCTTTAAACGCACAAACAAAAACGGAACACGTAATCGCCAATAAAATACCCGTTGAAGGAGATGGCGGTTGGGATTATTTAACCGCCGATGAATTATCCGACAGGCTTTATGTTTCGCACGGCACTATGGTTCAGGTGATAGATACCAAAACCAATAAAGTGATTGGAACTATTCCGGATACAAAAGGCGTGCATGGTATCACACTGGCGCATGATTTAAATAAAGGTTTCATAAGCAATGGCCGCGACACATCGGTAACTATATTTGATATTAAAACTTTAAAGACCATTGGTAAAGTAAAAGTTACAGGTGTTAATCCCGATGCAATTTTGTACGATAAATTTTCGCATAAAGTTTTCGTATATAACGGCCGCAGCAAAAACGCAACTGTCATTGACGCGAAAACAGACAAAGTAGTTGAGACTATTGCACTGGAAGGAAAACCCGAATTTTCAGCAACCGATGAAAAAGGAAAAATTTATGTAAACATTGAAGACAAAAACATGATTACGGTAATAAATGCCACTACTTTAAAAGTGGAACAAAACTGGCCCATTGCACCCGGAGAAGAACCTACTGGACTGGCGCTCGATAATAAAACACATCGTTTATTTACTGTTTGCGGAAATAAATTAATGGTGGTAATTGACGCTACTAATGGGAAAGTGATTGCCAATTTACCCATTGGCGATGGTTGCGACGGCGTTGCTTTTGAACCTACAACTAACCGCGCTTACAGCTCTAACGGAGAGGGAACCGTAACGGTTGTACAGGAAGAAAATGAAACTACTTTTAAAGTGATTGAAACAATACAAACACAAAAGGGGGCACGTACTATTTGCATAAACCCTAAAACGCACCATGTATATTTATCGGCTGGTGAGTATGAAGAAATGCCTCCCGCTGCCGACGGGCAAAGGCAACGCCCGAAAGTAAAAGCCGGAAGTTTTGTTATTTTAGATATTGAGTTGAAAAAATAATTTAAAAAGCCATTGTTAAAGAAACACTTTGTGAGCTTTTTAAATAATACATAGCGTTACGAAAGTGCGCCTCGGAAATACGCTTGAAATGATTTGCTTTTTCGGGTTTACCTTTTTGTAAATATTCCTTCGCTTTCTTTTTGTTCAGTTCTGCTTTTTTGGTGTGGAATTTTACTTTTTTCATGCTAATCCTGCTATTTATATTTTATATTACAAAATTCGCAAGGGCAGTTTACCTTAATATTCGGATATTGTTAAGTAATCGTTACGAATATTCAGACCTCGGTTAGAACCAAAAGGCTCTGAGAAACAGGTTGTGATGAGATGGAAGAACGGACATCTTCAATGAAGTTCGGATTAGATAAATAATAACGCAAAAAATTCTCTACCCTTTCTTGTGGAATATTATTTGGAAGCACCCTACCGTAAATAACTTCGATTTGGTTTAAGGACTGCTCATTTTTTTGTTTGATAGAGCGTATTGCTTTTTGTTCCAGCACTTCTAAACTTTTTATGTTTTTTTGCAATTCGGCATCCGTTGCCGCTTCCAGGGTTTTATCCACTTTGGAAATGTTTACTTTTATTTTTTCAAATGTTTTTTTCAATTCCTCCCGCCCACTGTTTAAATCAAAAGGTTGTTGTTTTAAGGCATACCCCTTTATAAGTTTTTCTTTCTCACCGAAGAAATCTTCTGTTTTTAAATTTAATTTTTCAATTCTTTGCTGTAGTCCTTTTTCAATGTATAAAACAAAATTTCTCGGAATAAGTACCGGCAAAGTAATACCTGCTTCTTCAAACATCGTTTTATATTGCAGCCAATAAGCAATTTCTCCGGGGCCACCTACATAAACGGCATTGGGTAAAATTTTTTGCTGATATAAGGGACGCAACACTACATTCGGACTGAATTTTTCAGTTTCGGTTTCAATTAATTTTTCTAATTCAGTTTTTGTAAAAGACAACTCGGTGTTGAGCACTTTGTATTTTCCATTTTCTTCCACAATACGCTCACGTAAATTTTTAACGGCGTAAAAACTGTTTATTTCGCGTGGGGTAACTTGCGCATCGTAACCTCTTTGTTTTAATTTTTCAATTACAGAATTGACTTGTTTAAAAGCAAAGCCTTCAAAAATATCTTTTTTAATTTCCGGAATAAATTCTTGTTTCAGTGTTTTGCTATTCCCATCGAGAATGATCAACCCGTATTTACCGAACAATTCATTCACTAAATATCGTGTGGCATCTGCCAAATTCTTCTTCGAATAAGCTTCTTTTAAAATTGATAAAACAGTTTCGGCATTTTTATTTTCGCCCAACACATCTTTTACTTCATCCAGAAAAAGGTTGATGTTCTCCAATGAGAACTCTCCTACCTTGCCCTTTTGTTCCGTGTTCCAGGTAAATTTTTTATTAAATAAATTTATGTGATTTACTTCTTCAAAATCATGGTCCTCACTTGCCATCCAGTAAACCGGTACAAATTTTTTATCGTTTTGCGCATTCAGTTTTTCGCACAAATTTATTACGGAGAGAATTTTATAAATAAAATACAAAGGGCCTGTTGCCAGACACAATTGATGTCCGGTAGTTATAGTAAATGTATTTTTATCCGAAAGGCTTTCAATATTTTTTTTTGTGAACTCCGAAATTTTTAAACCACTGTTTTGTTTTTTTAATTCCTCCACTAAAACCGCGCGGTTAAGCGTTTCGTATTTATTTTTTCCGGTAAAATTTTTTATTCCATCCAAAGAAGGCTCAAAAGCATAAAACTCTTTCAGCCTGCCCTGCGTATAATCCAGAAAGAGTTTAGAGAATACTCTTGTTTTTTCGAATGATATGGTGCTTGTGCTTAGTGGCATAAAGAGTTGTAAAGGTAAGGATTATTGCTAAACTTAAACTGACTCACCCTCTTATCCCTCTCTACCTGTAGTGAGGTATGATCAATTTCAGAAAACCAAATCATTGTCCTGTTTGTTGTATTCTGTATTTTCCCTCTCCACTGGTAGAGAGAGGACCACTTCCAATCCCGTTTTAACGGGAAGAAGCAAAGGTGAGTCCGCTTTTGAAACCAAAACCCGATCAATCCCGTAATTTTTTATCTTTGAATAAAACCTGAATGAATTTTTATTTTACATTTCCGGGATGGCTCCCTTTTTTGATATATTACTTTTACTGGCTCGTAAAAAAGAAGCCTTATAAAAAAACAATAGTAACTGAATTCAGGCGGTGCAGGTTTTTTGTGAAAACTAAAAGGTGGTAAAATAATTTCTTCAAATTAAGCTGACTCACCTTGCGAGACTTGTTCGCAATCCCGCCTTGGCGGTAACTCCTGTTCCTCTCTACAGATAGAGAAGGACGATTAATTTCGAAAAACTAAACGCTATCTTGTTTGTTGTATTCACCCCCTTTCTACAGATAGAGAGGGGGTGCCGACATAGCAGATGGTAGCGGAGATGAGTCCCTTACCAAAACCGCAAGAATCGGGTTGAGCCCCTTTTTTACTACCTTTACTTTTGCTACATGACAGAAACCGAAAACATAAACTACGCACGCGTAGAGGAAGCCATAAAATTTTTAACCGAAAATTTTAAACAACAACCTTCTTTATACGATGTGGCTGAAAATGTAAACGTAAGCCCTTTTCATTTTCAAAAAATATTCAGCGAGTGGGCCGGTATAAGCCCGAAAAAGTTTTTACAATACTTAACAGTTGAAGAATTAAAAAAACAACTCGCAAAAACAACTAATTTGCTTGAAGCGGCTGAGCAGGTAGGTCTATCCGCACAATCGCGAGTGTATGATTTGTTTGTAAACATTGAGGCCGTTACGCCGCAGGAGTTTAAAACTAAAGGTGAAGGAATAGAAATTGAATACGGAATTCATCCTACACCATTCGGGGATTGTTTGATTGCCGTAACAGAGCGCGGAATTTGCGGAATGAATTTTATTGAGAATAATGAAAATGAATTACTGAGCGACCTTCAATCTAATTGGGAAAACGCCCGCTTTAAAAAAAATCAGATTGTCACAAAATATTTTTCAGAAAACATTTTTGAAAAGGAACAGAACAAAAACATAAAACTTTTCGTAAAAGGAACACCCTTCCAGTTAAAAGTGTGGGAAGCGCTTTTAAAAATTCCATTCGGTGTATTAGTTTCTTATCAAACCATTGCAAACTCGGTGGGTAGTCCGGGAGGAATGCGTGCGGTGGGCAACGCGGTGGGCGCAAATCCCGTTGCTTATTTAATTCCTTGCCACAGGGTAATTCGGCAGGAAGCTATCATTGGCCAATATCGCTGGGGAACAACGCGTAAAAAAGCATTGATTGGTTGGGAAAAAGCCAAGGCCGGGTTATGATTTTTGGGCGTGCCCCCGCATCAATCATCCACTTTCAAAAATTAATTTCGGCGGGGTCGCGCTTTCGCTACTCGCTTTTTTTGTGAGCAAAAAAGAGCTCAAACAAGCGCTCAATCGCTCACGCTAATACAACAAAAAACAAACCTTTCACATTTTTTAGGAAAAACGATCCCTTCACGGCACCATCCTTGTTGTTCCCTGGTAAAATCGCGTGTCATGAAAAAAACTATCGTTCTATCAGGTGTTTTAGTTTTGCTCGGCCTTTCGCTCAAAGCGCAAAGCGCCGATACCTCTTATCAAAATCAACAATACATAAAACTTGTTAGTCTCGGCAAGCACACCGTTATTTATATGGGCGACCAACGAATTAACTTCAAGGAATTAACCAATCGTTTAAATTTATTTCCAAATTCGGCTTATGAATTCAAAAAATACAAAGCGTACGATCATGCTTTTTGGGATTCTGTTTACGCCTTTGATATTGGTTATTTAGGTGCAGGCCTTACAGCCAAAGCAGCAAAAACTAACCCTGATATGCGACTTTTAAATCAGGCTTTTGGAATTGTTTTTACATCAAGCATAATCCCTTTAATTGGCACACGCATTTTATTTGCCGTACATTTAAAGAGAGCTATAAAACTTTATAACAAAGATATACGCCTGCAGGTTTAATTTTTTGCCAGGTATTTTTCTTCCTTCTTTTTCTTGCGCGCGTTGCCAATAAACGACCACATACTATAAGGCTTGTTTAATAATTGCCAGCCTTTTTGCTCGGGGTGGTGGTTTAAAATAAATTTTTGTGGCGGACAGAGGTAATAAAAATCGTTGCGCGCTCTCGTAAATTTGGTGAGGCGACCGTTTACTGTTCCGCTGGCCCAGGTTACATCAAGCAGGTACCATCTTTTGTTTATCAGTACCGCGTTCCATGCATGGTTACTTACATCCTCCGCTAAAAGACGCAATAAATTATTTGGTTTGTGCAAGCCCCATCCTGTGATTACAGCACAAGGAATTCCGGCGCTGCGACACAACTCAGCAAATAAATAAGCATACTGTCCGCAAATACCCTTTTTGGTTTGCAGCGTGCGGGTAATGGTATAATCGTAAAAAGCCCATGGATCTCGAGTGCTCAGCATTGGCGGACCGTTTCTCAATTGTTTGTAATCGTAAGCAATATTTGAGGTTACCCATAAGTAAAGCGCGCGCACTTTTTCCGAATCGGTTTTAAAAGGTTTACAAACATCCTTCGCAATATCATCTGCATCATCATTGTCGTCAATATGCAGGGTGACCATTACGCTATCTACATTTGTTTTTTTGCTTTGCGCTATACCACAAAAAAAGAAAATATTGAGTAATATGAAAAGTAAAGGTCGCAACATGCGGTTTGGTTATTTTTCTGTTACGAATACACCGTTTTGTGGTTTCAGAATATAAAAAATTCTATTGTTAAATTCAGTTAAAAAAATAAAAGACTGGCAGGCTTTTTGACATTAATTAACTATGAAAACAATAAAATTCATAGTATTTTTTATGCTGCTTTGCGGCACAATACTATCCCAACAAAATAAGAACCCTCGCAGGGAACTCGATAGCCTGAGACAAATTGTTATCGGCCCTAAACTGAAACTATATGATCAACAGGTAGAAAAATTCACCTCCCGGATTAATGGTACAAAAGATAAACACCGTATAAAACAATACGCCAAAGAGATTGTGCTGGTGAGCAAAACCTTTGAAGACGAAATTGCCGTTTTATACGATAACGGAAACAGTTATTCACGAGGTAACGTATATTTTGGCGCGGGTATTGGGATGGGACCCTGGATCTATCCCGGTATGGGCGGCTGGATATACCCCGGCAGCTACGGCTACAATAATTTGCCCCCTTTGTTTTACGATGTTGACCGTGTAAGAAAATACGCCAACAACATGAGGCTTTTCACCGGTTCAAGTAACGTTAATAAGAAGTTAGGCTACATACACAAAACAATAGCGAAGTTTGAAAGAGATTTAGAAAAATAATTCATTTCTCCTTTTAGCAAAAAAATTCCCGATTTTAGAATTTTTTTATATACAAGGATTGGAAGCAACCTTCAAACAAAAATCATATAGGAAATCAAAGAAAAAATCAATATCTCAATTAAATAATATCTTGGAATTTTTATAATAAACAGTTTTTAATTCGAATTGAAGATGAATCATGATTGATTCATACCCGACGTTTTCAACACTATGTTAAAATCTTTCCCTGCTGTTAAATTTAAGTAATAGCCCCGAAAGTCTTGATTTTACAGGGGTTACAGAGGATATGTTAATTACCCCTCTTTTTGTTCAAAACCCCGTTTTTGCAGCCCGTACCATTGCCGTATTTTTATTCGATAAGTTAAAAGTGCCCGTCAGACTGAGCTTGTCGAAGTCCTTGTAAATACAAAAAGGTTTCGACAAGCTCAACCTGACATCATTATAAAAAGAGTGTAAAATGGGACTACAGGTTAATGCCAAAGAAATTTTATCGTTGTTGTATTACAACCGCGATGTGATTGATTTTTTATTCGGTACACGCGAGTCGGTTACGGTAAATGAACTCCTCAGCCGCACCGATATCACACCTGAGCAATACCAGAAATTAATTGCCACCGATATCCTCTACGAGCATCAACAAGTGGTAGGCCTCAATGATGCCGTAATCGCCATGTTTGAAGACTTTATGGAGATTGGCGAGGTAACACCAAGTTTCATTGCTGATTACATCAACGAATTAAAACGCAACATCAAATATTACCGCGAAGGAAATGAATACCGCTTCCTGCGCTCTATCAAAAAATATTTAAAACGCATCGGTGTTGCCATCAGTCGCGAAATTATCAAGCTGCAAAAAAATGTGGATGATACTTACAAAAACGAAAGTAATTACCGCATCAAATTACAAAAGCTGGAAGACTACCGCTTAAAGCGCGATACCATCATTGAATTCATTGAGCGCACCGAAGAAGTTACCGACGAGACCCGTAAACTTTTTGATTTAACCAACGACCTTGAACTGCACGGCATCGTTTCTTCACTGCGCCAAACACTGATTGAAAATTTAGATTACCTGATTGAAATTCAAACTGACATTACGGATTTCATTAACAAAATCCAGTTTCAACTTGACGTTTACAAAAAAGCGCAGCGAATTAAAGAAGTTAAAGACCAGGGGCAATTGCATTACAAAACTAATTTCAAGGAAGTGGTTAACAGTTTAAACCCGATTGGCTTTAACGGCATACGGGCCCCGCGTACAAAAATTGCGGTTGAGTTTTTATACATGGACGAGGGCCATATCATTTGTCAGAAAGTTGCCGAGAAATATAAAATTACCCGCTTAATGGCAAGAAGGCTGGCGGAAAAACTTCCTGCAAACTTTAAAGACCAGCGTGCCGAAGCTTTCGTTAAACTGGATACGCTTACACTCCTCAATAAATTCATAGGCCAGAAGAGGAACCTCTTCGAGTTTTTGATGGATTACAAATTCCCGAAAACGCTGGGTACAGTTACATTCGAAGAGCGCATTACACTCTTTGTTGAGATAGCCATGGAGTTTGATAAAAAACTGGATTTCCGTTATACATTGGAGAAATACGAGTGGCTGGCGGATGACGGAAAGACAAAGCGCTTAGGATACACACTGATATTACCCGGAAAAGTAAAAGAGAAAAAAGCTGCATAGGACAATTAATAAATTATAGAGTTATTGAATTATCGATTAAATACAACATGAATAAATTAAATTACAAAATCAAACATTCTATAATTCTATAACTAAATAATTCAATAACTGAAAAATGGAAAACGAAAACGGCACACCCTTTAAACTTCCCAAACAAACCCACGACATATTCGCTATTATGGCGCGCGGGCATTTTATTTCAAGCAACGGAACCAAAGACGGAATGAACCGCCTGTACGATATCATTAACGATACCGAGAATTTTGAAAACCTGCAGAATTATTTCAGCAACATACGCTACCGCATTGAGCGCGGCAATAATTATTTCTATTTTTCCAAAATAGACGAAGCGCCCAGCGTTATTGAGAAAAAATTAGAAACCTTTGAAAAATACATCGACATCATTGATTTGTTTGCCTCTATGGATAACAAAATCACCATCGGCACACGCTTCCGCACAGGAGAAATCGCCGAAGAGTGTATTGCCAATGTGCGTTTAAAACAAAAATTACAAAAAATTCCGTTATACCGTTCAGAGACCCTGCACAACAAAGTGCGCGAGATTTGCGACCTGATGAGCCGCGATTCATTCTTAGAGCGCGAAGATGAAATGAGTGAAACTTATAAAGTTCTTGACTCTTACACTTACCTGCTCGACGTAATTAACGCAATTGCCATTTACGAAGAAGGCGGAAACACAGAAGGTTCTTCGGGAATTATATACAATTAAGAATTCAGGATTAAAAATTAAGAATTAAAATACACCAATGATAAATTACAGAATTTTAAACCGCATTGTAGAAATTAACATCGCAAACGTAAAGTATGCCGATATTGAACTGTGCGGTAATACCTGCTTTGTAGGAACCAATAACTTTGGTAAAACCAGCCTGCAACGCGCCATCCTTTTCTTTTATAGCGCTAACAGTCGCGGTTTGGGGATTTCCTCCTCGCAAAAACCTTTTGAGGAACACTACTTCCGTTACGAAAACTCGTACCTGATTTACGAAATACACACCGAAGAGAAAGACTTTATCGTAATTGCTTACCGGCACAATAAAATCTGTTTCCGTTTTGTGGACACTCCTTACAGCTCTGAATATTTCTTTAACGAAAATGACGAAGCATTGAAAATCGGGGAAGTACTAAAGAATTTTGAACGCAACGGAATATACGTCAGCAACCAGATTGATACTTTTGAGCGTTACCGTAACGTAATTTACGGAACCGAGACCGACAAACAACTGAGCAAGTTTTTCATCCTGAAAGGAAATGAAAAATACCAGAACATCCCGAAATCTATCACGAACGTATTCTTAAGTTCCAAGTCTTCGGTTGATTCTCGTTTCATTAAAGATTTTATCGCCAACGCGATTACCACCGAAACTTCGGGTATTAAGTTGGATCAGGTGGAACGCCAGTTGCGCCAATTCTATGAAAAATACACCGACATTGAAACGTATTTGAAAAAGGAAACTCAGCAGCTCATCGAGATGATTGAGAAAAAATACGACCAGGTAAAATTACTGAAAGGTTCACAATTTGAACTGGCCGAGAAATTAGGGAACAGCCTGCGCTACGCCGAAACACAAAACTCGAATATCGTTGCCGAGAAAAATAAAAAAGAAGAGGAGCTGCAACAAATAAATTCTGACTTTGAATTACAGAAGGCAAACAACGAAGACCAGCAAAATAACATTCGCGAGGAAATAGGTTATTACGATCGCACCATTCGCGATTCAAATAAAAAACTTAAAGAATACCAGAACCAGAATATTGACGGGGCTCTTGAAAAATACAACGAACGCGAAAAAATGCAGGTTGATTTGAATTTAGCACGTAAAGAGTACGACGCGCTTACATCCAACGTTCAAAGCATGGAGATGAAATATTCTTCGTTGATGGAACAGGTAGAAAATGAAAAAAATTCGTACATCAATACCATTAACGCGAAAATTTCTCAGTTGTTTAATGATTATAACGAGCGCCAGCTTTTAACCAAGAACGATTATAACCGGAAAGAAACTGAGTTAAAAGAACGCCGTGATAAAATTCTTGCAGAAGTAAACGCGGAAATAACTTCCAAGCAAATTGAGTTTAACGAACTACGCTCGGAAGAAAAAGTAATCCGTAGTTCACGCTTCCACGAGAGGGAAATTAAAGAAATTGAAACTGAGTTGAACGAGCTTCGTGCTGTTACTTATAAAAACCGTTCGGACCGTGCCATTAAAAATAACTTAGTAATTTCCATGCAAAAAGAATGGGAAACTGCCGAGTTAAAATTAAAATCTCAACTGTCGGCACGCATTGACAAAGCCAATGAAGAAATTACAGCCAAGAAAGAAGAGATTAAAAGAATTGAAGAGCGCTTAAACATACAAGCCGACGCATTTTACGGTTATCTCGAAAAAAACCACAAAGGCTGGCACGAAACCATTGGTAAAGTTTGTAACGAGGATATTTTATTCCGCTCCGACCTTAAGCCTGAGATAAAAGCCGGTTTAACCGATACGCTTTACGGTATCAGCCTTGATTTGGGAACTGTTCCTCCCGTTTCAAAATCGATTGAAGAATATCAGTCGGAAAAAAATACCATGCTTGCCGCCCTGCGCGAAATTGAAGACGGCATGAACCAATACCAGGCTGCCAATACCGAAGAGAAAATGCTGATGGCAGACCGATACGGTAAGCAATTAGGCGAATTAAAAGAAGAAGTAAAAGTACTGGAGTACAGTCTTGAATTGGCCGATAAACGCGAGAAAAAATTAGTTGTTGAATTGGAAGAGTGGAATCAAAAGGCAAATCAAGAAATTGAAACTTCTTTAACCGGTAATCGCCAGAAAGCAAATTTACTGGAAGAAGAACTTTCTATCTTAAGCAAACGTAAAAATATTCAGTTGTCGGAATTCAACGAACAATTCGACCATCTGAAAAATTATTTTGAAGAACGCATTGCCGAATTGAAAGAAAGGCAGGAAGACGAAGTAAAAAACTTAGAAGATGAAAAAGGGCGCACTTTAAAGGCCCTCGACGAAAAAGAAAAAGAATTAGTAGGCGATAAAGAAAGCAATTACAAAGATAAAGGCGTTGACAGTAAACAAATAAAAGACATTGACAAGCGCATTAAAGATTTACAGGACGGCATCCGTGAGATTGACCGTCATTCGCAAATTGTAAATGATTATTTAAAAGATAAACGCGAGTTGTTTGACAAATTACCGGATTTCATTCAGAAGAAAGATGAGTTTGTAAAGCAAATGAACAACCTTACGACTGATTTGGAAGAATCGAACCGTAAGTACAACCTTAAGCGCATGCAGATTAATAAAGAGAAGCGCGCTATCGAAGAAGAGCTACTTGAAATCAATAACGGTATTGTTTATTTCGGTAAAAACTTCCGTGATACACCGGTATATAACAAATATGCTGACATTATTGAGCGTGCCGAGCCTAAGAAAACCAATTACAACGTAATGGATGTTTGTACTCAACTATTAAAGAACGATTCATTCTTTAACGAAGAGTACGGAGCTTTCCAACGTTATGTAAATGAATTCAGCGGTAAGTTCAGGTTAGAGAACCACTTTAACTTTATCATTCGCCACGACGCCACACAGGCCGAGTACGAGCGTTTTGCGCAATACTTAACCAATTTTATCCACGAGAATAAAATTGAACTTTCTATTGCGGAAACCGCTACGCAAATTTCTTTGGTAACCGATTCTATCGCCACCAAAGTAAAAGAGTTAAGCAGCCAGCAACATAAAATTCAGCACATCATTGCATTGATTGCCGAAGACTTTAAATCGGCCGAGTTCCAGGAGAGCAAGCTGATTGAGTTTATTAAAATTAAACTGGAGGAGTCGGACAACAAAGTGTACAAGTTGCTTAAAAAGATCGAAGAATTTAAAGACGAGCACGGGCATTTCTACGGAGAAGGATTATTCAACACCGATTTTGCTACCGGTAAAAACCGCGACATTAACCAACGAGCTGTTAAATTACTTGAGCAATTGCGTTTAGCGATTAAAGAACAGGAGCAGGAAGAAATCCGCTTACAGGATTTATTTGAATTGAAGTTCAACATTAAAGAAGGTGTGAACGAAACCGGCTGGACACATAAAATCGACAGCATAGGTTCTACCGGAACAGACATTCTTGTAAAAGCGATTATTTACATTACGTTGTTGCATGTATTCATTAAAGAATCTTCACACCGCAGCAGTAAAGAGTTTAAGGTGCATTGCATCATTGACGAGGTAGGACAAATTTCTGCCCATTACTTAAAAGAGCTGTTGAAGTTTGCGAAGAACAGGAATATTATGATGATTAACGGATTACCGAACAAGAGCGGTTTGGAAAGTCATTATCGTTATACATACCAGTTCCGCCGCGAAGAAGACAACTCGGTACGTATCTTCCCGAGCATTGTTACGGAAGTGGAAGCTTAGTATTTCGCGCAGAGACGCAAAGAACACAAAGAGTTTTGAAAGAATTCAATCGGAGCATATCTCCAGGAGAAAAAGCTGCTGAATAAGTAATTTTAATAAACTTAATTTATGAAAAAATTTATCTCGCTTGTTCTGATATTCACAACTCTGAATGCCTTATCGCAAAATTACTCAGAGCTTAAATCTATAAAGCTGGATGATTCTCTGCAATGTAAGAACGCTGAAAAAAAGGTTTTAGAGTGTTCCGATTATCTATTGTCAACTCCATGTGTTGAGAATTTAAAAAACCTTAATGCTTGCCAATTTATAATTGAGTGGATGGAAAAAACACCGGATTATACATTTGGTTTTGACGATGCCGTATATAAATCTATTAAATCGGATGTTATATTATCGGGAGTTTATTTGGCCTCTCAATCAAAAATTGCCATTGTTGAAAAGCCAAGATCTACTGATATCAATTTCAAGATTAAATACGTAAAAATGTTTCTTGAATATTGCGAGAAGCCCGAAAACAAAGTAAAGCTTTCTTCAAAAATTAAAAAACTGATTGCTGCAAAAAACGAGGGTAAGCTGAAAGAGGCTTTGTCTAAGTAAATTCGGAAGTTAAAAAAAGGCTTCTGAAAAGTGGCCTTTTCTATTTTGTTACCACTTTGCGCCTCTGCGTCTTTGCGCGAAACTAAACACTTAACCTACCTTAACTAAATTATGTAATCTACTTCATTTACTTGGCCATTGTGGTTACCATACCTTTGTCCCATAAAACACACAAAATGGAAACAACAAACTGGTCTTTAGACCCCACACACAGCGAAGTTCAATTTAAAGTAAAACACCTGATGATAACCAACGTTACAGGCTCATTCCAGGTAATAAAGGCAAACGCTGTTGCCGATGAAAATTTTACCAATGCAAAAGTCAGCTTTACTGCAGATTCTGCATCGGTGACAACAGGTAACGAGCAGCGCGACGGGCATTTAAAAGGTGCTGAGTTTTTTGATGCGGAGAAATTCCCGGCACTAAATTTTGAAAGTACAAATTACAATGCCAAAGAAGGAAAAATACATGGCAACCTTACCATTAAAGGAATTACCAAACCTGTTAGCTTAGATGCAGAATTTAACGGTACCAACAAAGATCCCTGGGGCAATTTAAAAGTCGGTTTTTCTTTAAGCGGAAAAATTAACCGAAAAGATTGGGGCCTTAACTGGAACGCACCTATTGAAGCCGGCGGGGTTTTGGTTAGTGAAGAAGTAAAAATTAACGCCGAAGTACAGTTTGTGAAGCAAGCATAGTGTGGGTTTATTTTGGCTTAAGTAAAAGGGCTGCCTTCGCGGGTGGCCTTTTTTATTTTTCAGCAACTAATGGATTTATTTATTCTTTAATCACCTTGGTAGTAAACATTCCTTGTACTTTAAGTGTATAAACACCGGCGGGGAGACTACTTATATCAATTTTCTTTATCTCATCTGATACTTTTTGCTCATAGACATTCTTTGCATTGTAATCATAAATTTCAATTAACCCCAGGGATGAATTTGCCTTTACGATAATGAAATTATTGCAGGGATTAGGGAAAACAGAAACAGAATTAATCGTTACCTCATTGAGGTTTATCCCGCTGGTTTTATCTTCCAATGCCATAAGCCTGGACGTACATACAGTATCTCCGGTTGTCATGCTGTCATTATTGGTAATATTAAAGGCACCATAGAAAATTATCGTATCACTTCCCGCAGGAGGTGCCTTCCAGTTAAATGTCCATGATTTTAAATTTGTTCCGATTGTACCTGTTGAATTATGAGTGATGTAAGCATTGTTTATACCTGCCAGGTTTGTCTGGCTACTTGTCTTAATCAAAGTTCCTAAAAAACTGCCGATACTATTTTGAGCCGTAGCTTCAAATCCGAATCTGACGTGGCCGGGGCCAAAGGCCGTTGCAGTAATCGTATAAATGCTATCAGGCATATATCCTGTAGCAGGAATATTTGAAATAATCCAACCGGTTTGTCTTACCGGCACCGGGCCCGAATGACAAAAAGCATGGTTGCATGTTTTACCATTACCAGCAGGATCTCCCGCATACCCGGCAGAAGGGCCTGAACTATTTTGTGTCTGGCAGACACCTCTATTCATTGAACTGAATGCCGAGACCACGATAATCAGGGCAAGAAACAAAAACAAAACAAAAAATCTTCTCATTAGTTTATGTCAAAAGCAAGCGTAAGATGCCGGATTAGGAATCTTTACACTATCCTCAAATGTAAGAAAGTTTTAATCATCATTTATTTGTTTACCCTGCTTATTAAATAAGAAAAACGACCGCCTAGTAGTCAGAAAAATAATTTTAGATTAAACTTATGGAATTTGTTAAAACCCCGCATCCTAATAGAAACCTTAAAACAAATACCATGAAAATCTCCATAAACGAACCCTGCCACGAAAACTGGGACGCAATGACTCCCAACCAACAAGGCGCTTTTTGCGGGAGCTGCAAAAAAGATGTAGTTGACTTCAGTAAAATGGGCATTGAACAGATAAAATCTTTTTTCAGTAAACCGCAGGAAGGAAAAGTATGCGGACGTTTTGAAGAAAAGCAATTACAGGAATTAAGTTTTGACGATTTCTTCGCGAAGTTTACTTATTGGAATTTCTCCAAAAAATTTGCGGTGATATTTTTTATGGCTTTCGGGTTCTGGATTTTTTCAAACTCAAATGCAGTAGCGCAATCAAATCATATGATGAAAGGAGAGGTAGCTTATATACCCGAAAAACCAAAGCCGGTGCAAAAAGACACTACCAGAAAACATACAGCTACTCCTGTAAATACGGAGAAACAGGTTATCATGGGAAAAGTAAAATGCACAAAGCCCGAACCCGTTAAAGAACCTGAACCGATGATAATGGGCGATGTTGCCATACAACAACCCATAACAGTTATTGAATCAATCCCGGTAAATACAAAAAAAGATACAAGCGAAATAATTACAGTTAAACAGGTAGTCTTGATAGACCCTACTCCTAAAAATAATATTATCATACCTGATGCGGTAATAAAAGCAGATACTCTTGCAAATGGAACAAAGCGAATTATAAAGAACGATAACTTTGTTCTTATTTATCCCAATCCAAGCAATGGTAATTTTGTTTTAGAAGTTCCGGCACAGGAAGGCACAAAACAAACAGCTTATATATTAGATGAAAACGGCAAATTGGTTTTTATAAAAAAAACAGACGGCACAACTACCTTTGATGCGAGTGGTTTAAAAGCAGGGATTTATACCATCAGCATTATTGGTAGTGCTGTCGACTCAGTGATAAGTAAACGATTGGTTATCGTAAAATAAAATCTGTCTGAATTAAAAACAAACAACAGCAAAACAAAAAGCAAGTGCCGGGATAAGAATAAGCGGGGACATGATAAAACGCCCACAAGATAACTTAGGAATTGCTTACACTGTAAGCGGGCTTTCTGCCCCACATCGCAATTATCTCAATTCCAATGGGAGAGGTTTATATTGGGGAGAAAAACCCATGTAAAGCCTGATATATACTTCTTTATACTGTATTCCAGTATTTTTTTATACATTTGCCTAAATGCACAAGTTTCAAAGATATATTTCTTCCTTTTTGCTTTCCGTATTTCTGTTAGTTATTCTTCCAACCCCTTTTTTACACGATATTTTTGCTGATCATACAGATGAAAAGGATAATTATTGTCACTTTTATCATAGGGATTTAGGAAAACATATTGAACAACAGGAATATCATTGTGATCTTTTCAAGACACAAACACCCCTTTATGATGCTGTTAAAACTAACTTTGATTTTTCTTCCCCTTTTAGCTTAATAACGGAATATCGAGCGGGTGCAATTTCCACTCCCTGTCATTCGCTTTTTTGCATACTTCCTGCCAGGGCTCCTCCTGTTGCTTAGGTTTTCGTGTTATTTTGTGTAAACTGAAATAAGGGAGCAATCTCCTTTATGACACGTTAATTGGTAAAATAATCCGAAAACAATCAGACCGTCGCTTTTCGGTCTTTAATTCACAACAATTTGCACCTATCCCTATAAGAGGATAATCGTTTTTGTGAACAAAAAAGGCATTATCAGAATAGTTTGGGAATAAAGTAAAGTACAACAGGCCATAGAAATATGCTGAATAAACACGTGTACATATTTTTATTAGTAACTCTATATGCAAGAACATTCTCACAAAATGATTCTTGCAAACTTTCATTGTCCGGAAAGGTTGTATGTACCAAACTGAGCGAAGAGCTTGGCTTTGCAACCGTATTTATCAAAGAATTAAAGAAAGGGGCTTCAGCAAATGAAAAAAGTCATTTCTATATGAGGGGTTTATGTAGGGGCACTTACCACATTCAAGTTGCTTATGTAGGACACAAAACCATTGATACGGCTATTACTATTTATGAAAACAGGGAAATAATATTTAATCTGTTGCCCGATAACAATTTGAAGGAAGTTCTTGTTGAAGAACACCAGGTAAAAAAGCAGGAGGTTGAAACATTACAAAGAGAAGAGATAAGCGGTATCGCTCTTGATAAGACAAGGGGTTTGACACTTGGGGAATCCCTGAAATCCATTACCGGAGTCACAACTATACAAACAGGGCCAACCATATTCAAACCTATGATACACGGTATGTATGGCAACCGGGTGTTATTGTTAAACAATGGCATTAGGTTGGAAGGGCAAAACTGGGGGGCAGATCATGCACCTGAAATAGACCCGTTCATCGCCACCAAACTGAGCGTTATAAAAGGAGCGGCAAGTATCCGTTACGGGATGGATGCTATTGCCGGGGTTGTTTTGGTTGATCCCAAGGATATGCCCCATACCAAATGCCTTAACGGTGAAATAAATTTAGTAGGGGCGACAAATGGAAAGTCAGGAACAACATCAGGGTTTCTTGAAGGGGCTTTTGGTAAAAGGTTTTCGGGTTTAAGTTGGCGCATACAGGGGACATACAGGCAGGCCGGGTCCTTCAGTACACCGACCTATTATTTAACCAATTCAGCAGTACAGGAAAATAATTACTCGGGGGCTTTATCATACAATAAGAAAAACCTTGGGATTGACTTATTCTACAGCAGTTTTAATACAACCATAGATATATATTCAGGATCGCACATTGGCAATATAAGCGATCTGTTGTATTTATTTAATACAAGTCAGCCCAATGTCCCTTCTATGTTTTCTTATGACATAAAAAGAGGCTATCAAACCGTACATCATCAAACTGCAAAAGCGAAGGGTTTTTATAATTTTCCTAAAGCAGGCAAACTTACTTATATGTATTCATGGCAGCAAAACAGGCGGTCTGAGTACGGAGAGGATGTTTCGTTAAGCCAGTCTATTATTGATGCTAATATTCCGGATGCTTATTTTGAGCTTACTACGAACACTTCCGATTTGATCTTTGAACATAAAGCCATAGGTAATCTTTCAGGGAGTATAGGTGCTAACTTTATTACACAGAGTAATGTGTATCAGGGGCTTGATTACAGGGCTCTGATACCTAATTACCGCAATTATGGAGGAGGCGCTTTTATACTTGAAAAATGGAATAAAAAGAAACTGACTATAGAAGCTGGTGGTCGTTATGATTATAAGTGGATGCGGACTTATACTGAAGACTTTTCTACACTTACAAAACATTCCACAGATTACTCATGGGATAATTTTAGCGGGACTTTAGGGGCCATTTATCGCTTTAATGGAAACCTTTCACTCAATTCATCATTCAGTACTGGCTGGCGTCCGCCTGCGTCAATTGAACTATTTGCCAATGGTGTTCACCAAAGCGCGGCTTCCTATGAAATCGGCGATACCACTTTAAAAACGGAACGTTCTTTCAATACTCAATCTTACTTGAATTATGCCTCACGCAGACTGAGCGCAGAAATAGGTGGCTATTTCAATATCATTGACAATTATATTTATTTAAAACCTACCCTTAAGCCGCATTTTACCGTAGCGGGCGAATTTCCAGAATTCAAATATACCCAGGCGAATGTTTATTATACAGGAATAGATGCCAGCATCAACTACAGTATTTTCAAAAATATTTCGCTAACCTCCAAAACGACTTTTATTTATGCCTATAACCGGGATATAAAGGATTATTTAATTTATGTTCCGGCTAACCGTACCGATAACGGAATTTCTTTCAATAAAGATTCCTTGGGGAGATTAAGGCAATTTTACATTAACGCTTCGGTTTTGGTGGTAGCCGCACAAAACCATGTGCCTTTAAACAGCGATTATGTGCCTCCTCCTAAAGGATATAATTTACTTAACGCGGGCATTGGTTTTTCCATTCCCGTAAGGGGGCAGTTAATAAGTATCAATTTCAGCGCGAATAATATTTTGAATACTGTTTACAGGGATTATTTAAACCGCTTCCGTTATTATGCCAACGAACTGGGCAGAAATTTCACACTAAGGCTTAAAATACCTTTTTCAGTTTTTAAGACTAAAAAAACAGATGAATAACAAAAGGAAAAATAACTTCTATTGTTACCTATTGCTAATAGCTTTTTTAAGCGGCCAGTTTATTGTGTTTACCCATTATCACAAAAACACTACCGAATGTGAAATATTATCCTGTAAACACGCAGTAGGAATTAACCACAGACATACGTCTGAAATAGAGAAATGCCTGCTCTGTTCAGGGATGGTCAATAAGTCTCTTTTTATTTCAGAAGCAAATAACAATATTGTCTGTTCTGCTAAGCCAGTTTCTTTTTTATTTGAACATATTAAGAAATGTGTGAAAACTAAAAAATACATTAAATCAAGAGCACCACCTGTTATATGATGTTAGTGTAGCAAAAAAATAGATCAATAATTAAAAACAAAAACTTAAAATGAAAACAATAATAAACAAAATATTATTTGGCAGCTTTCTGTTAAGCCTGCTGATATTGGGTTCCTGTAAAAAGAAGGAACAAGCCGTATCCCCACCCATACCGGGAAACGAATTTTTTACAACTATTAAATGGCGTTTCCAGAACGCGGCAAACGCGGCAGATACGGTTTGGGTAAGATGGTATCAAGACCCAAGCGGGACTAATCCCCCTGATACAAGTCATGCGATAGCAACTCTAAAAAAGAACACAACATACAAGTTAACCGTTCATTTTTATGATGAAACAAAAACGCCAATACTTGACTTGACCAATGAAATTGCCATAGACCGGGGTAATTATCACACATATTGGTTCTTTAAATATGGAAGCCTTACCAACCATGTAACTATTACAACTACTGATCATGATAGCAATAACCCACCTATCTGGATTGGAATGCAGGATAATTTTGTTACGGATACCGCTACCTGCAATGGAAGGATAGAAGGACGGTTAAGGCATCAGCCCAACAGTAAGAACGGAACTTACGCTCCCGGCTCTACGGATAACGACGCCACTTTTACATTTACTATTCAATAAATAAAACGAAAAATGAAAAAACTAATTTTATATATAGCGGCGAGCTTTATAAGTTATGCTGCGTATGCACAGGACAATGCGAGTGATGGAGCCAAACCCAAAAGTTTTTTTGCTGTTACGGGAGGAATGTCTAACCTGATGGGCAACATTACCAAAACAGATTACCATAATAACTCATCGGGTTATGCAGCGGCAATGGGGTATAACACAGGTATTGAAGGGGCTTACTTCCTTAACAAATACCTGGGTGTTGGCGGTGTGTTTTCCTTTGCATCATTTAATGTAACCGGCCTGCAAACCATGTCAGATGGCTTTAAACATGACTTTGGCGTTGACAGCATTGCAGTTACTGTAACTACAAAATACAATTTCTTCAATTATCTTGTCGGGCCTTACTTTGCATATCCTTATAAAAAATTCACATTTGATGCAAGGGTTGTCGCCGGGTTTGTCTATGTTACAACGCCTGAGTTTGACATCTTTGTGGAGGATGGTGGAAAACCTCATCCCTGTGCACAGAATATTTCAAGCGCCGGGGCATTCGGGTTTCAGGCTGGCTTAGGGGTACGGTATTCCATAACCAATAGGATAGGCTTAAAACTGGGCGCAGATTATTATAGTACCAACCCGAATATTACCATACAGAACTCAAACCGGCCTATTGCCGGGGCAAGACTGTTAACCAATTATCATGAGCCTATTTCAATGATGAATATTAACCTTGGGCTAATTTATCAGTTTGGCAATTGAAATTGAGTAAGTGCCCCGTAAAAGTTTTCTCTTTTTTGGAGGGTGATTTTTTCATGACGGGGTTACTTACTCAACCAATTTTTTATAAACAACATTAAAAATAAATCAACAAAATGAGAAAGACGATCTTAATAATGATAGCGGCAATTGCCCTTTCAACTTCATGCAGAAAGGCATACACTTGTACGTGCGTAACGCAGCAACCGGGCATCGAAGATTTTAAAACAGTGGTAACAATCGACAATACTCAGTCAAAGGCAAAAACAACATGCAATTCATGGTCAATGACAGTAGCGGGTACGGCCACAACCAATTGCACCATTCAGTAATCAATTGATTCATTTAATAAGGCAGCCGAAATATAGCTGCCTTATTATTACAATGAATTGACCGAATTAAATTACCTCATGTTTAAGAAAATTCTATTGAGTATTCTATGTGCCTTGCTGGGAGGTGTTTTCATCTTTTCTGCTATAGCAAAACTCTATCCTATTGAACCATTTGAATACACTTTTGTTGATTTGGGAATTGGTAACTGGCAATTCGCGCCCTTTATTGCCCGGTTGATAATTGCTGTAGAATTCCTAATCGGTTTATTGTTGGTGCTAAACATTCAATTAAGGAGAATAACATGCAAATTAGGTATTACCGCTATATTGATTTTTTGCGTTTATCTACTGTTGCAATTAATTATCTCTGGAAACAAAGGCAATTGTGGGTGTTTTGGCACAACCCTTTACATGACGCCCTCAGAAGCTTTATTAAAAAATATTTCTTTGCTCTTTGTGTTTGTTGGCTTATACAAATTTCATAATGGGTGGGATTTTGGCAGGGCATCAAGCTACATCTTTGCGGCAACCGTGCTTGTTTCATTTGGATTACCTTTTATTTTGAACCCTGTGCAATTGGATTACTCCGAAGCTTATCTTTCTAAATCTGAGAATAGATATACGCTAAGATTAGATACTTTATTCAATAATGCCTTACTGAGCAAACCTCCAAAAGAACTTTCCAAAGGCAAGAAAATTATAGCATTTATGAGCCTAACATGTCCGCACTGTAAAATAGCAGCGCAAAAAATTCATGTTATGAATAAAAGAAACTCCGCTATTCCTTTTTATTTTGTGCTTAACGGCAAAGAAGAGGACTTAAAGCGATTTTTTGATGATACGAAAACAGGAAACATAAATTATTGCCTGTTAAAAGGGAGTCATTTTGTTTATTTGGCGGGCATCAATCTTCCAAGCATTTATCTTATAAATAATAGTGTCGTTGAAAATCAAGTTAATTACATAACGCTTGACGAAAAAGAAATTGAAAAATGGCTGGGTGAGGGTAGCATAGACAAACGACTGAATTGTGTAACTGAAAAGAAGTTTGTTTCGGGTATAAAAAGAGGGAAAATGTCTCCTCGGGCGAAGCTCTAAAAAGGCCTGACAATAAACTTGGCACGGATAATTTGCGTTCGCCTGTTACAGGTAATAAAATAACAACCATAATCCAATCCCATAATGCTTATTTTTCGTTCGTTAAGCCCGGCTTGAAAATAATCATCCCGTTGCCACACTTCCTGCCCGAGGGCATTATAAATATTTAACTGAACCGTTCCCGAAGAGTCAGCGTTGTAATACATATCGAGATAATCATTATTTGAAACCGGATTAGGGAAAATATTTATGAACGAGGAGGAATAATTTAATTTTTTCGGAAATACAACCTGCACTATTTGGTCTGAACCTGTATTAAGGCAATTACTCAAAGAATAAAAAACAATGTCATAAGTTCCTGTGTCCTTAAAAACGTAAAAAGTATCCGTTACATTAAATACATTAAACAAAGTATCAATCAGCCATGCAGTATGCCAGGTGTGAACATGGTCGTCAATTAAATGAATAAATACTGTATCGTAAGAAATCCGGTAAGTAAAAGTCGGATTCGGAAAATGCTCGCAGTCTATAAATATTTTTTTTGTAATTGTATCAGAGTTAAGCCCGTTATAGGATATTAATTTTACGGTATAATGACCCGTGTCGGCATATTCGTGAACGGGGAAAGCATCTGTTGAAGTTATTCCGTCACCTAAATCCCATTTAAACGTCGACGCACAGCTCGACATATTAATAAAATGATTGGAGCAATGCATAAATGAAAAATTTGCTGTCGTACTTATTATGCTGTCAACATAGATGGTTTTTGTTTGCGTTACAAGATGACCATTGTTTGCCTGAAGGCAAACCGTATAATACCCAACCGAATCAAACAGAAAAGAAATATTCTTTTTTGTAGAAGTATAGATTGTATCTGTATCTGCTTTTACAATATGCCACAAATAAAAAGTCCCTCTTATGGTTTGATTGATAAAATAAGTTGAATCGCCAAAACACAAATTACTCCAGCCAAAATCTGCCTGAGGGGCTAAATGTTGGGTTTCAGGATAGCCATTACGTTGAATTTGAGATATGCTTTGAAAAGAAATCAGGTATGTAATGAAAATAAATAATATGCGTTTTACATATTTCATTTCAAAATTAATTAGGCGTAGTAGCAGAGCTGCCAGGGTCACCTTTTTTCATGGCGGCAAAATCAAAACTTAAACTGAAGCGCAGAGTGTTTTGTAAAGGATTGCGTTGAGAAAGCGGAACTAAGTAAGCCATATCGATGGCAAAAACACTGTACTTAACTCCTAAGCCAAAAGTCATGTACTGGCGGTTACCTTTGGTTTTATCTTCATGAAAATAACCCATCCGGAATGCAATCAGGTTATCATACCAATATTCCATGCCAACCGCCTCGTTAATTTCTTTTAATTCTTCTTTCGCTCCGCCCGGTGCATCGTTAAATGAACCAAGAATACCGGCGGTAATGCCGCGATAAGGGTCTTTGCCCGCTGCAATTTCATAACCCCCGTTTCCGTCTGGAATTTTTAATCCGGTTACCGGATCTCTTGCATAAATAGGTGGCGTGGGAACAAGTAGTTTGGTCAGGTCAGTTAAAAAGGTAATACTGTTATAATCATCCAGATGAATTTTTAAACTTCCGCCCAAACGCATCTGAATGGGAATAAAATCTTTTGATTGCGGAGTGGCATTATCCGTATAAGAAATCTTAGCCCCTACATTCGAAATATTCAAACCCGCACCTACTTCCGCTTTTTTCTCCTGCAGTTTAATTTTTTTATTAAGATAATACATGGCTATATCCACCGCGAAAGATGTTCCGGGGTGAGTGGAAGTTCCGTTGGGAAGGGGAATACTGTTGGTTAAATTAGAGTAGATATAACGCATGGCCATTCCCGCTGAAAAATTGGCGCCTAACTTCTGGCTGTATCCCGCGTCAAGGGCAATCTCTGCCGGTTTGTAGGTACCAATAGCGTTACCGTTAATATCGGTAAATTGGATGCTTCCCAATGTAAAATAACGAAGTGAACCTGCTACAGCAGCCAGTTTACCGATTTTTTTATATCCCGCTAAATAAGAAAGGCTGATGTCGGGAACTAATTGACGTAACCACGGGGTATAAGACATGGATAAACCAAAATCTTTATCGGCCATCACATATTTTGCAGGATTCCAGTGCATGGAGTTGGCATCGGGCGATGAAGCCACGCCGCAATCGCCCATCCCGCCGCCACGTGAATCGGGGGTGATAAGTAAAAAGGGAACTGCTGTGGTTACTGTATTGACACCAACATTAGAAGCGTTATA
>DATMMV010000050.1:0-7011 GCA_035569635.1 Bacteroidia bacterium
CAGCATGCAACAGGCTATCCTGCTTTAATTTATTTTCAAAACTCAATCTGCCGATTTCTTCCTTCTTGTTTAAACCATACAAACTATCCTTCAGCAAATAAAACCTCACCTGCAGTTCAGATAATTTTTTATAATTACCAAGCTCTTTATAAATTGTTATCAGTTCTCCGTCGGCACGACGCTCCAATTCAATATGATTGATATTTATGGCTGCAACGCGTGCTTTTTCCAAAAAATGAAGGGCCTTTTTTGTTTGGTTCAATTTGTAACAGGTTTTTCCAATATTAATATCCGATTCAATTAACCCGCTAACAGGCACATTAGCTTTTTTCCGGAGTTCGCTTCCCTTTAAAAAATAGTCAAGCGCTAAATCATATTGCCTCCATTCGTAATACAGGCTTCCCAGATTGTTATTTATCTGGGCAACACCATGCTCGTCTTGTATTTCTAAACGAATGGCAAGGCTGTTTCGGTAATACTGCAAAGCTTTTGCATAATCCTTTAAATCGACATAATTAATCCCGAGGTTATTATAAGTGTTGGCCAAAAATTTTTTATTTCCCAGTTGTTTAATGAGCGGTTCCATTTTCAAAAAATATTCAATAGCCTGCTCATTTTTGTCGAGATAACTATACACCAGGGCAATGTCCCTGTACAGGTACATTCTGTCACTGATATTTTTTTCTGAATTAAAAAGCAAGAGCGCACGGTTAAAATAACGCAAAGCATTTACGAGGTCATCGTTATCCAGATACATTTGCCCGGTTTTATAATTTGCTTTAAAAAGTAAAGAATCATTTTTTAACTCGCCGGCAAGGTTATAAGCATCAATACAATTTATAAACGCATTTTCCTTTTCATTTTTAAACAGGGAATAATCCGCCTTCGCCATATAAAAATAAAATTTCCCGGTTTTTTCGGAAGAAGCTGCCCTCATTAATTCCAATTGATTTTTTGATTCAAGGGTATCTCCTTTTTTTAATTTAATAAAGTAGGAATGATAGATTGAATCGATATTAAATACCTGTTGGCCAAAAAGCAGGCTCTTGATTAAAAATAAAATTATTATCGCCGGCCTCCGCATAGCTATAAAAGTACGCATTTCTCCGAATCAGGCCCTAATCTTTCTTTCTCAGCTTTTTTATAACGCGTTCAATGTATTTCTCGGATGTTAACAAAGAGCGTTGAATTCTCCTTGCGTAATAAATGCTGTCCATTATCTCCTTGTTCTTTTCTTCAATAATTTCTTTTTGCAGCTCCACTTCTTCTTTTTGTTTGGTAATAATAATATTCGCCTTTTGTTTTTGCCTGTATCCTCTGAAAATTAATACAGCTACCGATAATGCCAGCATAAGTGCGGCAAGAATAAAATAACTTATCAGTTTTTGCTGTTTAATTGTTTTAACAGATAACTCATTTTGTTTTTGCAACAATTTATTTTCCTGTTCTTTTTTTTCAGTTTGATATACTGTATTTAATTTATTCAGCTCCGCAGCTTTACTTACATTAAAAACACTGTCCTTTAAATGCATATATTCAAGAGTATATTCAAAGGCCTTCTTATAATCGCCTGTATTACTGTACAAGTCATATAGAGAGTTATAAATACTTAATTCAAGTTCTTTATAATTTAATTTATGAATTTTACTTTCGGCAGTAAGTAAATAACTTTTCGCAAGATCGTATTTTTTCATTTTGCCGTACTCAGTACCGATATTTAATGCAGATGTGGTAATACCATACTGGTCGTTTAACTGTAAATACAAGGCATACGCATTTTTCTGATACTTAATAGCCTCATTAAGATCATTAAGTTTACTGTAATTATTTCCTATATTGATATAGGAAGATGCAATTCCTATTAAATTATTTACTTCCTTCCTTAAGGCAAGCGCCTTATTGTGATATTCAAGCGATTTTTCATATTCCTTTAAATCACTGTACACAATGCCAATATTATTATACGACATCGCGATAGCCATTTTTGAAGATTTTTTCAGTTTGATGGCAAGCGCTTTGAAATGATAATTGAGTGATTGCTTGTAATCTCCCTGCGATTCAAACAAGGAGCCGAGGCTGTTATATGTTTGTGCAATCGCTGCTGAATCTTTTACTTTCTCCAAAGATTTCAGTGATTCTATATAATACGGAAGCGCTTTTGTATAATCGCCCGAAGAATTATAGATATTACCGATACCCGTAAGTGCCTGCCCCATATTTTTATAGAAACCGTTTTTCCGGCTCACCTCCAGGCATTTTTCATATATAATAATCGCGCTGTCGTATTTTTCAAGCGTACCGTAACTGTACGCTTCAAACAATAAGGTACCTGAAATCAGGCGTTTGTGCCCGATTTTTTCAGCCATACTATAGGCTGTTTTTAAAATCGGTAAAGCCGAGTCAGGCTTAAACAACCAATACTCCTTTGCCAATGCGTTGTAAGCTGAAATTCTTATCGTATCCTGTGCGGATGAAAGAGTTACTTTTCGAAGGCTGTCAATTTTACGGATGTTTTGAGATTTTCCGGGAAAGAAAAAACCCAAAATAAAAAAGGAGAAAATTACTTTCCGGAAAAGAGGCATAAAATCTTTTCAACTAAGGTATATAAAAAAATTTAAAAAATAATTTCTATAAAGGAATGTTCCCGTGTTTTTTTTTCGGGAGTTTCGCCACTTTATTTTCAAGCATTTTAAATGCTTTAATCAGTTTCTCACGGGTTTCTTCGGGTTTAATAACTTCATCTATAAAACCACGTTCGGCTGCGCGATACGGATTTGCAAAAGTAGATTGGTATTCCGCTTCTTTTTCCTTCCATTTGGCATCTTTATCTTTTGCGGCAGAAATTTCTCCTTTAAAAATAATTTCGGCAGCGCCTTTAGCTCCCATCACGGCAATTTCAGCGCTTGGCCATGCATAATTCATATCGGCACCAATGTGTTTGCTGTTCATTACATCATAAGCTCCTCCATAAGCTTTACGCGTAATCACTGTAATGCGCGGAACAGTTGCTTCGCTGAACGCATAAAGTAATTTTGCTCCATTGGTAATAATCGCGTTCCATTCCTGGTCGGTACCCGGCAGAAAGCCCGGAACATCTTCAAATACCAATAGTGGAATATTGAAGCAATCGCAAAAACGCACAAAGCGCGCGGCTTTTTGAGAAGAATGAATATCCAATACACCGGCTAATACAGCGGGTTGATTTGCAACTATACCAATACTTTTTCCGGCTAAACGCGCAAAACCAACTACAATATTCTCCGCATAGTGTTTATGCACCTCAAAAAAGGTGTCCGCATCCAGCACACCGTTAATCACATCACGCATGTCGTATGGCTGATTGGCGTTTTCGGGAATGATTTTATTCAATTCAGGCCTTGATTCATTTTTAGTTTCATAAGGAACAGAAGGTGCTTCCTCTTCGCAATTTTGCGGAACGTAACTTAAAAGCTGCTTCAGGTAATTGATACACTCAATTTCATTAGCACAGGCAAAATGCGTGACACCACTTTTACTGGCATGCGTCATCGCCCCGCCTAATTCTTCACTGGTAACTTCTTCGTGCGTTACGGTTTTTACTACGTTAGGACCAGTAACAAACATATACGAAGTATTCTCCACCATCAGAATAAAATCGGTCATTGCAGGCGAATAAACCGCGCCACCCGCACAAGGGCCCATGATTGCTGAAAGTTGCGGAATAACTCCAGAAGATAAAACGTTGCGGTAAAAAATATCCGCGTAACCTCCTAAAGAAACAACGCCCTCCTGAATGCGCGCTCCTCCGCTATCGTTTAAGCCGATAACGGGTGCACCGTTTTTCATTGCCAGGTCCATTATTTTACAGATTTTTTCGGCATGGGTTTCAGAAAGAGAGCCGCCAAACACCGTAAAATCCTGAGAAAAAACATAAACTAATCTTCCATGCACAGTTCCGTAACCAGTTACAACGCCATCTCCCAGGTATTTTTCTTTTTCCAAACCAAAATCATTGCTGCGGTGCGTTACCAACATTCCTATCTCTTCAAAACTTCCTTCATCCATTAAAAAATGAATGCGCTCGCGTGCGGTAAGTTTTCCTTTTTTATGTTGTGCATCTATACGTTTGGTTCCACCGCCCGATAAAGCTTCGGATTTTTTCTCTTCAAGCTGTTTAATTTTGTCTTTCATTACTACGAATCTGTCTTACAAAGAAAACAATCTTTTCTGTTATTCAAAAACCGGGTAATTATCAAAAGCAAGAGCTTAGCCAAACGCCACTATAATAGCTCGTTTTTTATACTTTATGGGCACACTATATATTTTTATCTAAGCCCTTTGGAAACTTGCAAAAATGCCCTATCTTCGTGAAATTGAGTGATTATCGCCTATGATCAAAAAGGAAGTCCTTTTAGAAGTTAAAAACTTAGTAACCGAGTTTAAAACGGAGAGTGAAATCATTAAAGCCGTTAACGATATTTCGTTTACACTGCATCGGGGCGAAACTATAGGCATTGTGGGTGAATCGGGTTCCGGTAAATCTGTAACAGCTCTCTCGGCCATGCAACTAATTCCGAATCCTCCCGGAAGAATTACCTCAGGCCAGATTATTTACCATTCAGACACCAAAGGGCCTATTGATTTAACCAAAGTTTCTTCCAATGAAATGCGCAACTTTCGCGGCAATGAATTAGGAATGATTTTTCAGGAACCCATGACCTCATTAAACCCTGTTTATACTTGTGGTGAACAGGTTATGGAAGCTTTAATTCTTCATCTTAAAATCACCAAAAAAGAAGCCCGCGAAAAAACACTTGAGCTTTTTAATAAAGTAAAATTACCCCGGCCCGAACAAATCATAGATTCTTATCCGCACCAGATTTCGGGAGGGCAAAAACAGCGTGTGATGATTGCTATGGCCATGAGCTGCAATCCGAGCATTCTTATTGCCGATGAGCCCACCACGGCGCTTGACGTAACTGTACAAAAAACGATTTTAGATTTAATGCTCGACCTGCAGCGCGAGCAAAATATGGGTATTTTATTTATTACACATGATTTGGGTGTTATTGCTGAACTGGCCGATAAAGTTGTTGTAATGTACAAAGGACAAATTGTTGAGCAGGGCCCCGTTATGGATATTTTCAGCAACCCGCAACACCCGTATACAAAAGGGTTACTTGCCTGCCGCCCGCCACTCGATAAACGCTTGTATCATCTTCCAACTGTTTCCGATTTTATGGAGTTGAGCAGCGATGGAGAGATTATTGAAAAAACCCAAACCGTACAGGAAGCACTTAACAGCGCAACTGTTACAATGAAAGACCGTTTAGAGTGGCATACCGAATTATACAGTCGCCCTAAAATTTTAGAGGTACGTAATTTAAAAACCTATTTCCCCATTAACAAAAGTTTATTCGGTAAAGCAAAAGATTTTGTAAAAGCGGTAGACGATGTAAGCATTGATGTTTACGAGGGAGAAACTCTTGGTTTGGTGGGAGAATCTGGTTGCGGCAAAACAACGTTAGGCAGAACTATTTTACGTTTGGTTGAACCAACTTCGGGACTTATTACTTTTAAGAAAAAAGATATTACTACTATTCCGCATGAGGAGATGCGTGCATTACGCCGCAACATGCAAATTATTTTCCAGGACCCGTACTCTTCTTTAAATCCGCGCATCACCATTGGAGAAGCCATTATGGAACCCATGAAAGTGCACAAATTGTACAAGAACGATAAAGAACGCAAAGAAAAAGTAATGCAATTGCTGGAAAAAGTAAACATGACCGATAAGCAGTTTTATCGTTATCCGCATGAGTTCAGCGGCGGGCAAAGGCAACGTATTTGTATTGCGCGTGCTTTGGCTTTAAACCCGCAATTTATTATTTGCGACGAATCGGTAAGTGCGCTTGACGTCTCCGTGCAGGCTCAGGTTTTGAATTTACTCAATGATTTAAAAAAAGAATTTAAGTTTACCTATATTTTTATCTCACACGATTTAAGTGTGGTGAAGTTTATGAGTGACCGCATGATTGTAATGAACGAAGGGAAGATTGTAGAAACAGGCGATGCCGATGAGATTTGTAATAATCCTAAAAGCGAATACACACAAAACCTTATCAATTCAATTCCTAAAGGAAGATTGGAAGATATCAAAGCTTCTATCGACCGCAAAAAAGAATTATCCCTCTCGTAAATGGCTTTACGCATTTATACCAAAACCGGTGATAAAGGAGAAACCTCTTTAATTGGGGGAACCCGTTTACCCAAACACCACATACGTATTGAAGCTTACGGCAATGTGGATGAATTAAACTCGTGGATTGGATTATTACGCGACCAGCCTATTGAAGCACACAGCATTGAAATTTTATTAGAGATACAGGACCGGCTTTTTACACTGGGCTCATTACTTGCTTCTGATCCCGGCAAAGTGACTAAAATGAAATTACCCGAGATAAAAGAAGAAAATATTTTATTGCTTGAAAAAGAAATTGACGCGATGGAAGAAAAACTTCCGGTTATGCAAAGTTTTGTTTTACCCGGTGGAAACCAAATTATTTCTTATTGTCACATCGCACGTTGTGTGTGCCGGCGTGCCGAGCGTTCGGTATTGCATGTTGCAGCCAATGAAAAAGTGGAGGAACTTATTTACAAATACCTGAATCGCCTTTCCGATTATTTGTTTGTACTCTCCCGCAAGCTGGCGCATGATTTAAAAGCGTCCGAAACTCCCTGGGTGCCGAGAGTGTAATTAATTAGTATTTTTTAACAGAGAATTTTTACCCTTTACTGTAAGCGAAGAATTTGTTTCTTAATTTTGGTTAAAACAATTGTCTTGAAATACCGGTTTGTTGCATTTTCTGTTTCACTTTTATTTATTTTTTCGGCCAGGGCACAGCCGGGAAAAGAGGCATTTCATTGGCAATTCGGCAATGGCCTTTCGATTGATTTTAGTAATGGGGCGCCGGTTGCCGGAACAAGTTCTATTCATACCATAGAAGGATGTGCCTCTATCAGTGACTCTTT
>DATMMV010000051.1:0-5202 GCA_035569635.1 Bacteroidia bacterium
TAAGCATAAAATTTTGATATAAGTTTCCCCAACTCATTACACAAAAATAAAGTATAAGGCAGGTAAATACCAAAATCCCCACTCCGTAACATAAATCAGAAACGGACACATTCCTGTCATTTGTTTCACGGTGCTCAAGAACTTCTCTTGTACTGTTAATTGTTTCCATGACTTCCGGGTTTTACATGAGAGTATACGTTGGATGTTAATCTCTGTTTGCAATTCATTGTTAATTGCAAAAGAAAAAGGGCAGAATGAAAAAAACAGGCGGTAAATTTTAGCAGGCTAAATTACCACATGCCTCCTAAACTGTCGGTAGGAAAGTTTTCCGAATGTTCTTCGGGAGGGATGCAGATCACGGGTACTTTTGATTCATTTATTAACTGATGCGCATAGGTTCCCAATACGATGCTCGAAAATTCCGAGTGCTGATCAGTCATTACTATAATCAAACTGGCCTGAATTTTATTTCCGTAAGTTAATGTTGTTTCTGCACGGTTTACGGATGTTTGAATTTTTGTTATGCAGGTTACGCCTTTATCCTTTGCCAGTTTTTTTATTTGCCCCAGGATAACTTCCATTTTGTATTTGTAACCTGTTTCTCCTTTTCCGATGAGGCCGATAACGTGAAGTTGAGAACCGAATTTTTCCGCGAGGTAAATGGCCGAATCCACTTTTTGCCTTGTGTGATACGAAGTATCAATCGGGATTAAGATTTTATCGTACCAGCTTTTCTGCATTTTTGAATGAACTGTCATTATCGGGATACTGGATTTAGTAAGGGTACGGTATGAATTACTTCCCATAAACAAATCGTTGGTAGAATCCTTCCCGCGTGTCCCCATAATTATTAACCCGACTTTATTTTTTTCAGCGGCTTTAACAATTTCAGATGTCACATTCCCTGAAACAACTAACGGGATAACTTTAATCTCGTACGTTTTCCTTATTTGCGCGGCCAGTTTTTCCAGCTTCTTCATTAAAAATTCGGTAACCATTTTAAGGCTTCCTTTATTAAGCGCGGGAAAAATAATATCAACGAGTTCTTTCTTTTTTTGTACATGTAAAAAGATAAGCTCTCCTTTACTTAATTTTGCAATAAACCCGGCATGCAGAATTGCCTTAAACGAGGTATCCGAAAAATCAATCGGTACCAGGATTTTATTTGTTGTTACTTTGTTCATGATTTCAATTTTTTTGGAATTAATATTTATTTTTCTCTGAAAAACTGCATGGCAATAAAAGTTACAACTAAACCTGATAACAAACCTTCCATACAGGTTATTCCCGCGGCGGTAGCAGGAATTATATATTCCTCGGGTAATATCGTTGATTTGCCGGTAGAAAATTTGGTTTTTAAAAAAGTCATAAAGCCATCATCAGTAAGAAGGTAGTAATACACAAATAAAGTAAACGGAATTACGGAGGTTAATGTAATTCGTATACCTATTTTTAATCCGGTTGAATACCTGATTTTCCCTTTACTTTTTTTACCATAAAAAAACAACGCCAATAAAATCCCGCCTGATAAAAACACAATGTTAAAATTCCTGAGGGCGATTACTTCGTGTAAGCCGACGGCCCGCATAATGATAAAGTAAAGCATCAGATAAAGAAAAACGAGCGTGCTGACAATATTACACAGGCCGGAAATTTCAGACTTCGGGATTGTTATTCTTTTTTTTGTGTCAAAAAATTTCGAAGTTTCCATAAAATTCTGCTTTTATCTAATTATTCTACGGTGATTTCAAATTTTTGCGTAAATAATAAAGCAAAGAGTGAATTATAAGGGGTGAGCTGGGCTTTTTAAATGGTGAAAAACAGCCTGTGTTGATTGCAAATTATTTACTTGTATTACCCGGCAATTCGCCCGTCAGGCGGTTTGATTCCCGTGAAAGGGAGGAAAGAATATTCACTACTCACTACCTTTGTTGCAGATTAAAACGAATTAGAATTAATTTCTTATCAAAAATCAATGCACACGTTTCTTAATGAAGGTATTTTTACCCGATGGCGGACTATATAAAGACTGGTGTTATACAAAGTTAGCGGAAATTCTGTAGAGACAATGGCCTGTGGATGATAGAAGGAAATTAACCGAAACAATTGTATGATTGATAAAGAGACGATAGAGTTAATACTAGCTAAAACTACTAGTAAGAGCATTGGCAAAGGGGATATTTTGTTGCGAAAGGGAGAGCCTTCAAATCATTTATATGTAGTTATTAAAGGCTGCTTGCGCAGTTACTTCATTGATAAAAAAGGCAAAGAGCACATTGTTCAATTTGCGCAGGAAGGATGCACCATCGGGGATTACGAGAGTTTAATAAAAGACACCCCCGCTGTACTTAATATTGCGGCTCTTGAAAGTAGCGTGGTTAATGTTTTTAATAAAAAAGACGCCGAAACGATTTTGGGCTCAAAAATAGAATTACTAAGGATTGGAAATAAATTATATCACGACCAGATTATTTCATTGCAAAAAAGAGTAATTCAGCTATTAAGCGGAACGGCGGATGAACGTTATATTGAATTTGTAAAAGTGTATCCCAATCTTTTGAACAGAGTATCTCAAAAAATGATAGCTTCCTATTTGGGAATTACACCCGAAAGCCTGAGCAGAGTGAGAAATGAGATTCTAAAACGCAAATAGCCATTTCTTACCAAATGTCAAGACACTACCTCGCCAAAAAATTTAGTTTTGTGTTAAGTGGAAAACACGACTACATTTATTATTGTCGACGACAATGTAATAGATATTTTAATTCATAAGAAAATACTTAAGGCCGGAGTAAACAATCCGAATATCATCGATTTTATTTGCGCTGAAAGAGCATTGAGTTATATCCGGTCAACTTATTCTAAAAAATCAAACGACTCTGCAATCCTTCTGTTGGACCTGAATATGCCGGGGATGAGTGGTTGGGAATTCCTTGAGTATTTTGATAAATTGGATGAAAAAATTAAAAGCCGGATAAAAATTTTTATCATATCATTCTGTATTGACCCGCAAAGCAAAGTGCAGGCAAACTTAAATCCCAATGTTGAATTATTTATTTCAAAACCTCTGAACAAAGAGAAAATTTCTGAAATAATTAAGTTCCGCAACCCGGTTAAATAAGCGCACTGGGTTTATTTCTAAAAATTGACGGTAACATCCCGATTTATTTTACCCTTTAAATTCGGTAATTCACCAAGTAAAGCTTTTAATCCCCCTATTAATTATAAAAAAATGCTTTGGATGTAATTAACTTTATAACAAACAAATAAAGTATGCAAAGGAGCTCTGAGATTTATATTACTGAAAAAAACTTAATGTTCAATGGTAATTCCGATTCCATTTAATATCGGGAGAAAAACCCTAAAACGAAAAAAAATGAAAACCGTAAAAGAAATCATGGTTCATGAACCCAAACATTGCGGCAAACATGAAAATTTACAAAACGTAATTGCAGAAATGTTGAAATCAAACATTGGTTCGTTGCCCGTTGTGGATAAAGAAAAGAAGGTGATAGGAATTATTACCGACCGTGATATATGCGGGGCATTGGCCAGAACAAATAAACATCTGGTCGAACTTAGAGTGCATGAAGCAATGACCGGGCATGTACATACCTGTTTAGTGGAGGACAGCACAAATACGGCATTAAAAATTATGCGTACGAAAAAAGTTGGTCGCCTGCCTGTGGTTGACAAAAAGGGTTGCCTTAAAGGGATTCTTAGCCTGAACACCATTATTCGCCAATTGCATGGCAGTAATGATGGTGCTGAGGCGGTGTTTGCCGGAGAAGAAAATGTTGTAAATACACTTCATTCAATTGCTGAACGGAATAACCATCTCAGTTTTGAGCATGAAAGTTTTGAAGAATAAGTAAAAGTAAAGTCAGGGACGCACCGCTTTACATTAAACTTCCCGCATCCCGTAAGATGCGGGATTTTACCAATAGAAAAGGATTTTTTATGAAAAACTTCAGTTAAACTGATAAAACATTGAGCTATGGAAACGATTTTAATTCCCACCGATTTTTCTTCCGCCGCAAGTAATGCCACAGATTACGCGGCGGAGCTTGCTAAATATTTTGGTGCGCGGCTTGTCCTTGTACACGCGTATTCTATCCCACCCACAAGTGCTGACGCCGGTTTTTCTTTAAATATAATTACAGCCTGGCAAGAGGAAGCAAAAAACAAATTGAAGGATGTAAAAAAGGAATTACTTCAAAAAAATGGTCCGGCACTTACCATTGAATACCTTACGGAAGTAGGCCCGGTATATGATGTTGTAAAAGCAGCTTCCGAAAAATACCAGGCCGACCTGATTGTGATGGGTATTGTAGGTGAGGCCGGAAAAATAAAAGAACACATAATAGGCAGTTCGGCCGTTAAAGTTGCGCGTTATATGGATATACCAACGTTTATAATTCCGGAAAACGTAAAGTATTCACCTATACATAAAATTTCTTTTGCCTGCGATATGGAACATACGGAAGAAACAACGCTGGTATTGGTTGCTAAAACTTTTACAAATATGTTTGATGCAGAACTTGAAATTGTGAATGTTGAAAAACCGGAAGAAGAAGTAACAAACCAAAAAGCCGGTACAAATTTATTTATTGAAAGGCAGCTCGGCACAACAAATCATAAAACGGTTTTTATTACCGGAAATAAAGTGGCAAAAGGCCTTGCGAACTACTTCAATACGCATCACACGGATGTAATTATGCTTAATCCCAAAAAACACAGTATCTTTCATACATTGTTTAAAGAAAATGTAACGAACGAACTTGCTTTTCATGTGCATTCACCTTTGCTGGCCATTCATTAATTTCAGAAACGTAATTTTATTCTTCAGGATTCTTTATAAACCGGGTTCCTGCCAAAATATGTTTGGGTTATGTTACCAAATGAAAATTAAAATATTGAAATACAATATTTTAAGCTATTGTTTTATTCAAATAATGTACTTGGGATTAGCATGTTTTTGAAATTTTTGTTGGCCGAAAACGAATAAAAAAAGGTAAATTTGTTTTAAACTAAAAACTAAATGAAGAAGATTACTTTTCTGATTGCATTGTTTCTGAGTTTGCAAAACGCATTTGCACAATACAGTTGGAAAAATGTGGGGCAGGGAACAAACTTAACGGTAAATGCTTTAGCTGCTGATACAACAAACAAAATTTTGTATGTGGGTGGAATTTTTACGCA
>DATMMV010000052.1:0-12589 GCA_035569635.1 Bacteroidia bacterium
TCCCCAAGCATGTTCCAGGATATTCTGATCATACATTACCGCAAGGGATGGAAGTTATTAAAGATGCTGTGCTTTTAGGCGCGACCGTAATTGAAAAACATTTTACACATGATAAAAAACTTCCGGGCAATGATCATTACCATGCTATGGATAAAGAAGACTTAAAATTGTTCTGGCAAAAATGGAATTTTACTACAGAGTTATTGGGCGGGTTTAAACTTACATCCTTACCCGACGAAGAACCTGCAAGAAAAAATGCCCGTCGCTCATTAGTGGCGCAAAATGATATTCCCGAAGGAAAAACCGTTAACGAAGAGGATTTAACATGGAAAAGGCCTGCGCATGGCATTAGTCCGAAATTTATGAAAGATCTTATCGGCAAAAAAGCTTTGAAAAATATTAAAGCAGACGATGTATTAAAATGGAATATGTTCAGCTGAAAAATGAACTCCGATTTAGAAAAATATTTCGACCGCCTCTGGCCCATTTGTCGCAGTATAACCGGCAATGGCCTTCGCGAATCCTTCAAAATACTTCAGGAAATTATTCCTTTAGAATTAGAAGAAATTCCAACCGGGGCAAAAGTTTTTGATTGGGAAATTCCGAAAGAATGGAATATTACGGATGCGTATATTATTACACCTGCCGGAAAAAAAATATGCGATTTTAAAACGAACAATCTACATATATTAAATTACTCTGTTCCGCAAAACACCGGATTAACTTTTGAAGAATTAAAGTCACACCTTATTTACCGTGAAGATTTACCGGAAGCAATTCCCTATGCTACTTCATACTATAAAGAAAACTGGGGCTTTTGTATTTCCTATAATGAATTTAAAACACTTCCAAAAGAAGGTAAATACAAAGTTGTAATTGATTCTACCTTAAAAGCGGGCAGCCTTACTTACGGGCACCTGCTTTTAAAAGGGAAATCTGACAAAGAAATTCTCTTGTCATCGTATTTATGTCACCCGAGTATGGCCAACAACGAATTGAGTGGCCCACTTGCACTTGCAGTTTTATATGCAAAAATAGCAGCTCTAAAAGACAGAAAATATACTTACCGTTTTGTACTCGCACCCGAAACCATTGGTATTATCGCATTTCTTCATAAATATGGTAAGGATTTAATAAACAATCTGGAGGCAGGATATGTTCTAACCTGCTGCGCTGATAAAGGAAATATTACTTACAAAAAATCCAAAAAAGAAAATACATTGGCCGACAGGGCTGCAGAACGAGTGCTTAAATCTCTCGCAAAGCCTTCTGAAATTATTCCCTATGCAATAGGTGGAAGCGATGAAAGACAATACTGCTCTCCCGGATTTAATTTACCGGTTGGTTCTTTTATTCGAACACCCTACCAAAAATACAAAGAGTATCATACTTCACTCGACAATAAGGAGTTTATTTCGTTTGAAAAACTGAATGAAACTGTTGATACGGTATTTGAAGTAATAAAAACCCTTGAGCAAAATAAATTTTACATAAATACAATTCCTTTTTGCGAACCACAGTTAGGTAAACACAACTTATACCCATCTATAGGCGGAACATGGGGAGATGTGAAATTAGTTCATAAAATGCTTCATTTACTCTCTTATGCCGATGGAACAATGGATATTTCGGATATTGCCTGCAAAAGGAATCTCACTGAAGCAGATTTCACTGAAGCCATTGCAAAACTTACCGAAGCGGGGTTACTGAAAGAAAAATGAATTTCAGTTTAGGCACAACCTTCGAAGCGTTTAAAAAAGATTTTTACAGTAAATCGAAAGATTTTTCCTTATACGACTGCGGGAATATTAATATAATTAAAGTAGTTCTCGACGGGCTAAAGGTTAACTATATATCCAAAGGTAAATTACGGGTACCCTTTTTTTATCCGGATGTAGCATGGAATTTTGTTCAGTTTGCCCAAAGAAGAAGGAATCCGCTGAAAAAAGAGTTGAAAGAAAATAAGTCCGCCAGAATACTGATTGCTGATTTAAGCGGGAGAAGCGAAACCATAAAAAATAATATTCCGGAATCTTTTTACTTTGACAAACTACTTTCGGAACACAAAACCGAAGAATATGTTCATGTAGTCGAGTATTTTAAAACCGAAGGTTACCCGCATCATATCGATTTCAGGAATTACGTAAATCTGCAATATTTACCTCTGACTCTCTATGAAAAAGAGCTGAGAAAAAATCTCCTTACAACTTACAAAAAAATTGAAAACAGTAAGGCATTTAATGTAGCAGAACTCAGCAACATTCAAATTGCCATTCAATCATTCTTCTGCCAGTTTAAAATCTGGAATGAACTTTTAACATCAATGCCTTCTTTAAAATACTCTGTAATCGAACAACATTACCACCACGAAGGGCTTTTACTTGCTTTAAAGAAAAATAATATTAAGTCCTACGAAATTCAACACGGCTTAATCTCTGAAAGTGATATTTTTTATGTTTTCCCTAAGGGAATTTCTTCCATTAAAAACAAAGCGCTTTTCCCGGATAAAATTCTTGTCTATGGAAATTATTGGAAAGATGTATTACTTAAAGGCGGAGAGTTCGGCGAAAATGACATTGTTGTAACCGGGGATTTCCGAAAAAAAAACAATTCGTTACAAAAACCGGGAGAAGAAAAAATTATTAAAGAATTCATTTCAGATTACAATATCATACTTATCAGCAGTCAGACCTTTATGCACGAATACTACGATACATATACCAAATGGCTTTCTGAGCTTTTGGGAAATAAACATAAAGACTGGAAAATCATTCTTAAACTTCACCCTAACGAAAAAGAAGAAAATTATACATTTATTTCAAATTTACCGAATGTACTTATCTCTAAGAGTAATATTTTATACCTGTTCGCAATTTCTAAAATTCATATTTCTGTTTACTCCACCACTTTATATGACGCATTAGAATACAAATTAGCCAACTTTTCTCTTACAAATGAGGCATTCAAAGATTACACTCAGAATATTGTTTTTGATAAAGTAGCAATATCTATTGATTCAGACGAAGATCCGGTTAGTAAATTCGAAAAAGTATCGGGAAATTCGTCTTTGATTGATTCCAACTATGTTTATTCGGGTTTCTCCGGGAACATTTACAAAAATTTATTTCTTAATTAATATATGAGCCTCGTTGTTATAAATTACGGTTTGGGCAACCTTGCTTCTATAAAAAATATGATTAAGAAAGTGGGTGGAAATTGTGAGGTAAGCAGTGATTTATCAGTAATTGACAGGGCAGATAAAATAATTCTTCCCGGTGTCGGCGCTTTTGCAAAAGGAATGGAAAATCTTATTCAATCTGGAATAAAAGAAGTACTCGATAAAAAAGTTTTAAAAGATAAAGTGCCTTTGTTAGGGATATGCTTAGGCATGCAGTTGCTTACAAAACATAGTGAAGAAGGCAGTGTTAACGGTCTCGGGTGGATAAATGCCCGAACTAAAAAATTTAATCTCGACTCCGATAAATTTAAAGTCCCACACATGGGCTGGAAAGAAATAAAAATTTCTTTTAAAGAACATCCCTTATTAAAAGGCATTGACCCCGCTCCGCGCTATTATTTTGTTCACTCGTATTATGTTTCTTGTGATAATGAAAAAAACAGTCTTGCTAAAGCAGACTACGGAATAACTTTTGATTGCGGAATTATGAACGAAAATATTATGGGTCTGCAGTTTCATCCTGAGAAAAGTCACCGCTTTGGCATGGAAGTAATGAAAAACTTCATAAACAATTTCTGATGAACAGGGTACGTATTATACCTGTTCTTACTATTGACGGCCAAAGCCTTGTTAAAACGGTAAAGTTTAAAAAACCAAACTACCTGGGCGACCCAATCAATGCTATTAAAATTTTTAATGACAAGGAAGTTGACGAAATTGCCGTGTTGGATATTACCGCAAGTATAAAAAAAAGAGGCCCCGACTTTAAACTGATTGAGGAAATGGCCTCCGAATGTTTTATGCCCATGGCTTACGGTGGAGGTATTACAAAAATGGAAGAGATTAAAATCCTTTTTTCTTTGGGAGTGGAAAAAATAATACTGAATTCAATTCTTTCAGAAAATGAAAATTTAATCAGCCAGGCATCCGCACAGTATGGCTCACAAAGTATTTTGGTGTCTTTTGACGTAAAAAGGAATTTATTAGGCCGGTATAAGGCCAGTTTTTTTAATGCTCAGAAAAATACGAAAACAGAATTGGTTGAACTCGCAAAAAAATATGAATCTCTTGGAGCCGGCGAACTGATTTTACACAATGTAGACAAAGACGGAACTTTTGGCGGATTAGATTATAATTTGGTAAAACAACTTTCTTCTAATTTAAAAATTCCGTTGATTGCCTGCGGCGGAATTAACTCCTTAGAAGATATGTTGCAAGGAATAAAATCAGGTGCCTCTGCTATTGCCGCGGGAAGTTTTTTTGTTTACAGAAACAATGACACGAAATCTATACTTATCTCCTACCCCTCACAAAAAGATTTAGCGGAGAAAGTATATTCAAAAATTAATTAATGAACGTTTCACTATATAAACAATGTACTAATTGCGTACTTGATACAAATGATGACCCCAACATTACATTTGATGAGAAAGGTATTTGCAAATATTGCACAGAATATAAATTCAAAGCCGGTTTAGTTAATGACCCTGAACGAGGAAAAAAATTAGAAAAGATTATTTCCGCTATTAAAGAAACAGGAAAAGGAAAAAAATACGATTGCCTGGTTGGTGTAAGTGGAGGTGTTGACAGCACCTATGTTGCATTATTGGCAAAAAAATACGGACTACGCCCTTTAATTGTGCATTTCGACAATGGCTGGAATTCAGAATTAGCAGTAAAGAATATTGAGAACATCATTCAGAAACTTGGCTTTGATTTGTATACTTACGTGATAAATTGGGAGGAATTCAGGGATATGCAGCGCGCTTATTTTAAAGCAGACGTTGTTGACATTGAAGCACTCACTGACCACGCCATCTATGCTGTTAAACACAAACTGGCAAAAAAACACGGAATTAAGTATCTTATCAGTGGCTCTAATGTAGTTACAGAAGGAGTGCTTCCTCCACATTGGGTGCATCGTAAACTGGATTGGCTGAATATTAAGAGTATTCATAAAAAGTTCGGAGAGGTGAAATTAAAAACCTATCCGAAATTTACTTTTTTAAACAGCTTCTATTTTAAATGGTTTTATAAGGCTCAGGTCTTTACTATACTTGATTACGTTGAGTATGATAAAGAAAAAGCAAAACAAACCATTATTACAGAATTAGAGTGGAAAGATTATGGCGGAAAGCATCATGAGTCTTTATTCACTAAATTCTACCAGGCACATATCTTGCCCGAGAAGTTTCATATTGACAAAAGAAGAGCACATTATTCTACCCTAATTTGCTCAGGACAAATTAAAAAACAACAAGCCCTCAAGGAATTAGAAAAACCAATTTACGACCCGATAAAACTAAAGGAAGACAAAGAATTTGTATTAAAGAAGCTTGGTTTCAGCAATGAATGGTTTGATGCTTATCTTAAAAGGTCGCCTGTTTCGCATTTCAGCTATCCCACTTACACAAATAAACAATGGGTTTGGGAACGCAAATTTTATCAACTGGCACTTCCGGTCGTTCGTTTTCTAAGAAAATTGGTTGGCAGGTAATTTATGTCCCAAAAAAAAATCCTTCTTATTTGCAATACATTTCCTCCCGCCCCTGGTATTGGCGGAAGGCGTTGGGCTAAATTCTGCAAATATCTCGCGATAAACGGATATAAAATTCACGTAGCCACCTTAGAAAATTTATCAGAAGGCGTTTCCGAATGGAATAAGGATATTGCAAATAATTCCTCGATAGTAACACACCCGCTTAATTTTAAATATCGTCGGCTTTTTCTTAAGCCTAGAAACATTTTCGAAAAAATAATCCGAAAAATAACAGTCAAAAAACTTGCGTTGACTAAATATTCTGAACGCTTCCTTACCTCTCTGCCTAATCCGGAAGCATGGCAAAAGATAAAAGACATTCTGATTAAAGAAAATATAAAGACAATTATTGTGTCCGGCGATCCATTCTTATTTTACTACGCAACGCAATTAAAAAAAGAAACCGGCTGCAGACTTATACTTGATTACAGGGATCTATGGAACGATCATTCGTTTTACAGGAAGTACTTTCGGCTCACGGATAAACAATGGAATTTTTTTGAAGAAGCTGAGAATTCAGCCCTTAAAACATGTGATATTGTGATTACCGTTGACGAACATCTGAAACAAATACTCTCTCAAAGGTTGGCATCCGAAGAGGAAAACAAAATCCACGTAATACATAATGGTTTTGACTCAGATGATTTTACAACCACTGTTCCTGCAAGAAGAGAAGAGAATAAAAAAATTACACTGTACTTTTCGGGAAACATTGCTACAGATTTAAATGAAATTGTATTACACTTTGCAAATTGCTTTTCAAGACTGAAACAAAACCTTCCACAAATTTATTCAGGCATAGAAATTCACCTGAAAGGAAAAATGGATGATATGCTTTTAGAAAAACTTTCTGCCCTTAATCTTGAAAGCCTGATTTTGGGTAATAATTTCGTTAATCTAAAAACATATAATGAAGAAGTTTTACAGGCTGATGTGGGGATTCTGCTTCTTTCTGAGGAATATGCTAATTCATACACAACGAAATTCAGCGACTATCTTTTTCTGAACAAAAAAATGCTTGTACTGGGTTATCCGGGTGAGGTTTCTGTTTTTCTTAAAGCAACCAATTGCGGGGATATTTTCACAATCAATGATAACTATACATTCTTTGAAAAAATTGAGACATTTTGTCAAACGACCGCTGTTTATAATGAGAAAACAAAAGAAATTTTTAACGTAAAGAATCTTAATAATGAACTTATTTCCCTTCTTGAAAATTAAGTCATGCTCCTGGTAAGCCCTCTCTTAGATAAATACTTTCGCTCTAAACTAAAAAATGAAAATACACGTAGAGCGTATTATCAAAAAGCTCTAAAAAAAGAACTCAGGAATTCAAAATTAGGGCAAATAGCCTTGAGAAATCTTAACGAATTAATGGCCGAAAATACTTTGTACCATAAAGAGTTTGAGGAATTACTTAACGGAAAAAATTACCAGGAAGCTTTCTGGGAAAGTGACTTGGGTTATTTGTGGTACCAGGGCAATCTTCAGGTTCAAAACTCCTATTTCGCTCTTGCATTAGAAGAAATAAATAAACATAAATACACCTCAGTTCTTGATGTTGGTTGCGGATGGGGAGAATTTACCGCTAAAGCTGCTGCTTGTATCTCAGTTAATCACACTTTGGGAATTGATATTTCAGTCAACATAATCGCAAAAGCAAAAGAATTACAAAGAAATTCAAAAGCAGTTTTTGAATGTATCGATGCAAAAAATATTTCTGAAAAATTTGATTTAATTACACTCTTCGGTTCAACCGATTACATTCCGCCAATAGAATTCCCGATTGTTCTCGAAAAACTGATTTTATCAACGAACAAACAGATCATTTTAGTTAATTCCCTTCGCAAAGTCTCATTTGATAACGCCCTTACGCTAACTACCGCACAAGAAATTAAACGCTACGATACCGGCTGTGTACAACCTATAAAATATTTACTGGATAAACTGAAAGAAAAGTACGCATTCACCTTCAACATCGAAAAAGCCGGTTTAGATTCAGTCATTGCACGTATTTACAAAGCATGAATTACTTTTTCCCTTCATACATCACTTCGCCTAAGGTAAAAGCTACTGCTCCCCCCGATTTTATTCATACGGTTAATTCCGGGAAAAATGCATTACGACTTGCATTAAGGAATCTACAATTACCATCACAAAGCAAGGTGGCTATTCCGGCATATACTTGTATAGCGGTTAACGAGGCCGTAAGAGAAGAAAACCTGGAGCCAGTACTTTTTGATATGCATTCCGCTACAAGCTATTGGACAAATTACGATTCTGAGAAGCTACTAAAAGAAAATATAAAAGCAATTGTATTAGTTCATTTATATGGTTTCATACATCCCGATACCGAAGTCTTAACAAATTTTTGCCTTGCAAATAATATCAAACTTGTTCACGACGCGGCACAGAGTTACGGAATAAACGAAAATATTTTAATGAAAGGAAATGGCATCATCTATTCTTTCGGGCCGGGAAAATCCCTTACAGCGGCAGGCGGAGGATGGATTAAAGGTATTACAAATGAATTTTATTCAAAAAATGTAAAATTCAACTCTTCTTCTTTACTAAGCAATATATATTCAGAGCTTTTTCTTAAAACAAGAATTTACGGATACACTTTCATTTTTTCCGATAAAATAAAATCCTTTATCAACGCACGTTTAAAATACTCTACAAAAGAAATTACTTCTATGAGCAATTTTGCGAAACAAGTAAATTCCTACTCTCTGTTAATTCAAAACGATATGGCCTCGGCTCGGAAAAGAAATTATTCCACTCTCAAGGAGGCTGTAAGTACAAATAAAAAAATAAAGATTCCTTACGATGATAATAAGGGACAATATTTTAAATTAATACCGTTTGTGGAGAATGATGTCGAAGATTTTAAAAATTACCTGTTAAAAAATAACATTCCCCACTTTGCACTCTTTAAACCTGAGTATACAAAAAACAGTTCACTTGCCAATTTTCAAAAAAACGGGCATAATTTTATTGATATATCATGCGAGGCAAGCATTCCTCCCGAAGAAATAAATCGCATAGCTGACTTATTGAAGAATTATTAAATTGCAAGTTTCAGAAAAATATAATGGCGCGCATATTCATGAGATGCCCTATTTCTATCTTCCTGATTACGCGGATTTTTGTAGAAATCAAAACAAGGAAGAAATTTATATCTATACTGATAAACAGAACAACAGCATAGTTTTTAAAATCTGGAAAAATAAATTTTTAATTTATTTACAACTTCAATATGCTCCTTTAAGCCAAAATGGCGCACGACTTACAGAGGAAAAAGAAAAGCAATTTCTGAATAATTTTATTTCTTACATCAAAAAAAATAAAACAGCGCATCGTATTTGTCAATCGCCCACATTTGCTGTTTTTAAAAACTATCCTGATGAAAGCATATATGCTCCATTCGGCACGTACTTCGTCGACCTTGAAAATAACAGCGTTGAAACACTTTACAAAAATCTTCATGGCAAACACAGGAATGTAATCAAGAACGCCGAAAAAAATACCATTTTTATAAAATACGGAGAGGAAACGGTGAAAGATTTTTATTCGCTTTACAAAGCTACGATGCAACGTTCGTCTATGTATTGCGAATCGCTAAATTACTTTAAAGAACTGCACAAAGCTTTAGAGAACAACATCGTTTGCGGAGTTGCCTATAACAATCAGGTTCCGCAAGGGGCCTTGTTGATGCCCTTCACAAAATTCGCAGCTTTTTACCTATACGGGGCTTCGGCCGAAAAAATAGAAATAACCGGCGCAATGAATTATTTGCACTGGAATACCATGCAATTGCTCAAAGAAAAAGGAGTAAAACGGTACGATTTTGTCGGCGCAAGGCTTGGTTCAGTAGGAACAAAATTAAAAGGCATACAACAATTTAAAGAACGATTCGGGGCAACACTTGAGAAAGGGTTTTTATGGAAAAAAGATATTCATTCGGCCAAATGCAAAACATTTGATAATTTACTCTTTCTGAAGCTTAGAATGAAAGGTCAAAAAGTGCCGCTTGATATAATCAGCCAGGAACTGCAAAAAACAAATGAAGAAAGCTAAAGACATACTTTTTACATTCGATTATGAGTTGTTTTTAGGAAACCGTTCGGGAACTGCAGCGAATTGTATATTGTTACCAACTCAAAAAATTTTAGAGTTGTTTAACAAACATAGTATATCAGGCGCTATATTTTTTATTGATACCACCTATTTACTCCGATTAAAAGACAATTCCGCTAAAGCCTGTCGGGAGGATTTAAAAAAAATATCTGAACAAATTGCTTTAATCTGCCGCGACGGGCATTATGTTTTTCCGCATTTACATGCACATTGGCTGGACGCCATTTACCTACCCGAAATAAATCAATGGGATCTGAGTAACATATCCAAGTACAGCTTTTCGGCAATAAACACAGAAGAAAGAGAAAGACTTTTTTCCGAGTCAATTAAATTGCTTAAAGAAATTTGCGGCCCGCAAAAAGATATGGGATACAGGGCAGGTGGTTGGTGTATACAGCCGTTTTCAGATTTTAAACCTCATTTTGAAAAGTATAATATCAAATATGATTTCAGTGTGATGAAAGGGTTTTACTCTGATCACGCTTCTCAGAAGTTTGATTTCAGAGAAGCTCCTGCTAAATCTTTTTATCATTTTTCGGACGATGTAATTGAAGAAAATACATCCGGTATCTATACAGAAATTCCCATCTCCACTTTAAAAATAAGTTACCCGAGCAGGATATTGAACAGGGTACTTACAAGACTGATGTACATGAAAGGGGTTAGCAATTATGGTGATGGGTATAGCACATTTTCGGCCTCCGTAGCCGAAATAAAACCCCCCGGCAATGAAATGGCATCCATCGAAAACCTTACCCTTGTAAACTTGAGCGATTATAAAGGTGCTCTACGAAATAACAATTATCTCCAGTTTATTTCGCATCCCAAGATGGTTACGCCTCTGAATCTCGAATGTTTCGATCAGCTTTTAAAAGACATTACGAAAAAATACAAAGTCAATACAGATTTTAAAAAATTGGTTTCCGTTCCTTCACTGATTGAAGAAAGTTCAGTAACTCACAAAAAAGAAGTACTTCTCATTTCATATGTTTTTCCACCTTATCCCGGAATTGGTGGCAGAAGATGGGCAAAATTTGCCAAGCATCTTACCAAAAAAAATATTAAAGTAAATGTTATCACCGCGCAAAACCCTTTTTCGGAAACCTCCGTATGGAACAGAGATGTAAAAACGGAAACTATACGTAAAAATATTATCCCACACAGATACCCGGCTGTTTTAATTGATCCGCCATTTAATTATTTAAAACGCTTACAATATAAACTCTCCCTGAATACCGTACAGTCAAAAACACAAGGGAGTATATACGACCGGGCCGTATTTTCTGAAAAAGACATACTGGAAACAGCTTCGCAGCTAATAGAAAAAAATAATATAACACATATAATTTGTACGGGCGCGCCCTTTTCTATTCTGCACTATGGAGTAGAATTAAAAAAGAAATACCCAAAACTTAAATTGCTCAGTGATATGCGTGACCCATGGACATGGGGAATTGCCTACGGATTCGGTACTATCAGCGAAAAAAGACTGGCGTACGAAAAAAAACTTGAACAGGAAGTACTGGAGTTTTCTGACCTGATAAGTGTTCCTGTTGCCCCGATGGAGAAACATCTTAAAACTACCTATACAGAGCAGGCAGAGAAAGTTTTCATTTTACCTCACGGAATAGACATAGATGACCTACCCGTCCCCGACATAAATATGTCCGTAGAAAAATCAAATAAAGTACAGCTTATATATTGTGGCACTATTTACAGAGGCGCTGAAAAAATACTGAAACGGTTTTCAGGTTTACTCATAAATGAAAAAGAGAATCCGATTAAATTTACAATTTACCCTTTGTCGAATAAAGAAGCGCTAAAACACAAATTCTCCGCCGGGCCTATTCAAATCAAAGAGCCACTATCGCCCAATGAGCTTTTTGAAATTATTCAAACACAGGACTTCTACGTTTCAATAGTAACCGAGCAGTACAAAGATTTTATAAGCACCAAATATTATGAGATTATTTATCTGAAAAAACCCATTATTTTAATTTCCCCAAAAGGAATATTATCTGAATTTATAGTCAGCAATAACCTTGGATTGCATTTTACTCCCGATAAATTAAGTGATTTAATTGTTTATTTACAATCCGGAAAAACCATTGACTTTAATAAAAATTTTGATCTCAGTAATTTTTTTTACAACAGGCTCACAGATTCTATCATTACAAATTTTATAGAAAAATAAATTTAATGGCACGAGATATACTGGTAGTAATAGGCACCCGGCCAAACTTTATTAAAGTAACCCGCTTTAAAGAAATAGCGAAAAATTATCCATCGATGAATCTTAAGATAGTTCATACAGGCCAGCATTTTGATACTAATATGGCAGATGTGTTTTTTGAGCAGTTTAAACTTACACCCGATTATTTTCTGAATGTACAACCCGGCAGTGCCAGCGAACAAATAGCGGAAATAATGGTGAAGTTGGAAGATTTAATGCTAAATACTTTTAAGCCCGATTTACTAATAGTGGTTGGTGATGTTAACTCAACATTGGCTGCCGCTATTACGGGGAGCAAATTAAAAATATCTGTAGCGCATATTGAAAGTGGTTTAAGGAGTTTTGATAAAACCATGCCCGAAGAATTTAACCGTGTTGTTACCGACCAGATAGCCGATTTGCATTTTATTACGGAGTCTTCAGGGATAGCCAATCTGAAAAATGAAAGCATTAGTCCGGGCAAAATGAAAATGGTTGGAAATACCATGATTGATACTTT
>DATMMV010000053.1:0-5135 GCA_035569635.1 Bacteroidia bacterium
TTATCCAGATTGCCGCTGTCAAAAGCTCCGGTTGTGCTCGTTACGGTATGAACTGTTCCATCTTTATTTGTCCACTTTACCGTTGTATTAGTTTTAACAGTCAGCGATGCCGGGTTAAAGGACATATTTTGTATCCATATTTCATTGGCTGATTGAGTTGAAGACCCGTTGCTATTAGTAGTATAGTTGGGTGTTTTTTTACATTGGTAAAAAATAAAGGATGCGCCTATTGACAGGAGAAACAAGATCAAAATTGCAAAAAAATCTTTTTTCATAACTATAAATTATCTGTGCGTTTATAAATTTAATTTCGGCTAATTCGTAATTTTTATTTGTTAAAATTATTTTAATCAGGTTTTTTTTTGAATTTATTTTTAATTAAAACAAAATTATACCTGCAATGTGCGTGTTGTTTATATATTCGCTAAAAACATATTTTAAATAGCCGGAACTGAATTATACTATGCGCCAAATTAGGCTTGACAGAGATCTTTATAAGATAACGGATAACAGGCTCGCCTACCAATTCGTTGGTCATGGCTTGAAGGTTGGAAAATCACCATGTTCCCGATGTCCGTTTCGCCAACCTAACAAACCTACAAAGACCCCTGCCAAACATAATTCAGTTCAGGCGCTAACATCTTTCAAAATAACTTTTTCACTGTATGATGGAAGGTCTGAATTAGCCGGGCCATTAATTACTTTGCCGTTATGCGTAAAACGACTTCCATGACAGGGGCAATCCCAACTCTTTTCATCATTATTCCATTTTACACTGCATTTAAGATGGGTGCAGACCGCCGAAACAATATGTAATGTGTCATTCTCATCTTTAAAAACTCCGTACTTTTCCCCTTTTAATTCAATTATTTTCCCTTCCCTGTTTTGAAGTGATGATAAACTCACGGAATCTTTATGTTCAGGTTGTTTTTTCAGAGAAGCCATTAAAGAGCCCATTATTTCTTTGAAAAAAGGTTTACTTTTTTTTATAGTAAAACGTGTTGGTGTATAAATTTCTTCCCAAACATTTTCTTTTCCCGTAATAAGATCGCTTATCAGTATTCCTCCAATGGTACAATAAGTCATTCCGTTACCTGAATCTCCGGTAATGATGTACACATTTTTTTCATCGTGTGGATTATGCCCTATGTAGGCAATTCCATCCATTGGCTCCAATATTTGTCCTGACCAACGATAAATTATGCTACCAATATCAAAATGTTTGCGGGTCCAACTTTCAAGTAAATTATATCGGTGATCTTCCGGAACATCTGTTTCGTTTGTATTTGCCACAGGATGATCTTCGCCTCCGCTTAATAACAAATCATATTCGCTGTTATAAGTACAAATTCTTACATAATGATAGGGCGGGGTATCAGGATTGCTTTCAAAATCTCCGGTGTCCCACCAAAGTGCTCTTGGTAAGGATTGTTTTTTTATTAAGGCACCTATTACATAAGTCCTATACGCATATTGTTTCAGGTGCATGGCATATTTATTATTTACGGGACTGTTCGTTGCTATTACAATGTGTTTTGCTTTCACTTTATTCCCTTTCGATGTAATAACACCCGCAGAATTGATTTCTGAAGCATGAGTGTTAATATAAATTTTGCTCCCTTTTTTCTTAATGGCAGCAGCTAACCCGTTTAAATATTTCATCGGATGAAATTGTGCCTGCCCGGCAAAACGCAAACATTTACCTGCATTTGGAATAGCCGGTACATTTTCTAATTCACTGATATCAATTCCTGCACTTAACGCGGAGTCAAGCTCTTTTTTTAAGGAATTTTTTTTATCCGAGGAATGTAAAAACAAATACCCGTCAACTCTTTCAAACTCACAATTAATATTTTCTTTTTTTATGGTGCGTTCAACGAAGTCAATAGCAGTGGCATGACTTTCTGCAATTAATTTTGTTTTTTCTTTGCCGAAATTGCTTTCCAACTGGTAATACCGGTCGTCAAGAGCTGTCACCAGTTGCGCTGTTGTACGGCCGGATTCTCCGCTGCCTATGAAACCATCTTCGAGTATAACTACATTCTTTCCTTTTTCACACAAGCAATAACCAACACTTAGTCCGGCTAACCCTGCACCGACTATAACAACATCCGTTTCAATATTTTCATTTAAAGAATGTAATCCCGAAAGCGCCGACGCTGATTCAAGCCAATAACTAAGGTGTTTCCCGGAAGTTAATTCCCCTTCTTCCAATTTCTTGTTTATTTCCATTTTTAAATCTTAATTAATTCCTGATATTTTAATATATTTTCCGAATTTACATTTAGCCCGCTTGCAATTGCTGAACCTAATTTTTCATCCACACGGAACCAATGATAAAGTTGTCGTTTAATAATTGCATCCCTGTGCAGGCCATTGATGCAACGCATAGATACAACAATATTTTCAATGAGGTTGGCTCTTTCGGGTTCCACCATTACTTTGTTGAATAGAATCGAGGGCTGGCTATAATAATCATTTTCTGCTGTAGTATTATAATCATACCAGCTTTCCGGAGTGCAGAAGTAATTGTCAGAGAATAAATGATCGGCTACTTTTTCATGATTTTTCTTTGTATAAAAGTGTAATCTGCCTTGCAATATTTTGTCAGGCGAGTGGCTTATGCCATCGATTGTGTTGGAAAAAGAAAAACCTGCCTGCTTTACTTCGCTGCAATAGTTTTCGGGTATCACATTTAATTCGATAATCCCGGCTTCTATCAGGGGGAATTCTTTTTTGGGCCAGGTTTTCGTTACGTCAAACGGATTAAAGTTGAGTTCTTTTGCCTGCGAATCTGTCATTATTTGTAAATTCACGGACCATTTTGGAAATTGTTTTTTGTAAATGACTTCTACCAAATCACGTTGTATGTAATCTGTATCTTCCGCACGGGCTAAAAGGCTTTCTTCTCTCGTAAAAGTCTTTATTTGTTGTAATGTTTTAAAATGAATTTTTATCCAGAATTTTTGATTTTCCTTATTTGTTATTGAAAATGTATGAGCACCGTAACCATTCATATGCTTATATCCGCATGGTGCGCCTCTGTCACTCATAGTCATCATTATGTGGTGAAGGCTTTCCGGAGCAGTACTCAAAAAATTCCAGATTTTGCCTGTATTTTTTAAATTCGTTTTTTCATCTCTTTTTTCAAGCTGAAAAAACTCATAATATTTTTTAAAGTCTTTCGAAATGAGGACGGGAGTATTGCTTCCGGCCAGGTCCCAGTTTCCGTCTTCCGTAAAAAACCGCACTGCAAATTCTTTTATATGCGGTTCGGCCTCATAATTTTCATTATCATCTCCTAATACGCTGAAACGGGTAAATATTTTAGTGGCTTTTCCTATTTCTTTAAATATTTTTGCCCGCGTGTAGTTTTGCAAATTATTTGTGCAGGTAAAAGTTCCGTAAGCTCCTATAGCTTTTGAAAAAGGAATTCTTTCTGCAATTGGATAGCCGTGAAGATTTATTATTTTTTCCGGAAAGGAATCATCTCCCGTACGATAGGAATTCAACCGTGGTTCAAATGGCTTTTCTTTTTTCACTGAGAGCTTCTCCAATCCGGTATGAATATGGGGTTTTTTACTTTTTTCGGTTTTCATTTTCCTGAAGGGTATGATGTTGTTTATATTTTTTTACCATGTTAATAAGCGAATCGTAGTATTCCTTTAACCTTCTTCTGTTGACGTCGGGGTCTTTTTCATCAGGGTTGCTGTCCTTCATTTCTATAATGTATTTGGTTAATTCGGGATAATTTTCCTGAATTTCCAATGTAACTGCCATGATTCTTTCGTTCAATATTTTCTCTGATTCCATTTGCTGTATTTTTACAAATTGCTATTTGACATCAATAATTTTTAATTCAACTCTTCTGTTCAATTGCCGCCCTTCGGGATTATCAGTTCCGTCAGCTTTTTTATTTGGGGCAATCGGATCTGATTTTCCATAACCGTTTGCCGTAAGTCTTTCCTTTTTAATTCCTTTTTCTACAAGGAAATTTATAACGGCATTAGCACGTTCCATTGAAAGATTCGCGTTGTAACCATCGGTTCCTTTTGAGTCGGTATAACCGGATATTTCCACCGCAAGATTGGGATGCTTAATAAGGAAATCGTAAAGTTTGTTTAATTCTACATTGGAGTAGGGGCGAAGGATAGCTTTATCAAAGTCGAAGAAAATATTATTTAACACAACTTTAGAACCTACGGCAATTGGCACAAGTTTTACTGATTTTGTGATTTCGTTATAATCTGATTCTTTAGAGGTGGTTTGATTTTCTGAATAAAACAAGAAACCTTCGGCCTCGTAGTTTATATTATGATTTTTTCCGGGTGCAAGAATGAACAAATACTTCCCTGTTTTTTCATTGGGATGATATACACCTATAACTTCTCCGGATTCATTATCTGTTATAGTAATCTTTACATCTTTTGCCGCTAAATGATTCGTATCTAAAACGGAACCTTTTTGTAATGTAAGCGGGCTTTCTTTCGCATCCTGAAAATAAATAATATAATTATCCTTTTCTCCGAAACCTCCTTCGCGCATCGAAGTGTAATAAGCTATTTTTTTGTCGGGTGATACTACATAAAAAACATCATCGCCGGTTGAGTTGATCGGATAACCTACATTAACAGGTTCGCTCCATTTGTCATCACTTAATAAATTACTTTCAAAAATATCAAAGCCCCCCATCGTTTTGTGTCCGTTAGAACTAAAATAAAGTGTAACGCCGTCAGGGTGGAGGTATGGAGCATCTTCATCATACTTGGTGTTGACGGAACTTCCGAGATTTGTTGCCTTTCCCCATTCGCCATGTGAGTTTTTTTGACTCTTGTATATATCTCTTCCGCCAAAACCACCCGGACGATCACTTGTAAAATATAAAGTATTTCCATCTGCCGTGATAAACGCGCTGGGCTCCCATGATTTGCTGTTTATATGTGCATTTAATTTTTTTGGTACAGTCCATACTGAGCCTTTTAAACTGGTTGAATAAATATTTCCATCGCCCATATCATCTTTATAAATTAAAATTTCTTGTCCGTCAGCTGAAATGCCAACAGAAGCTTCGTTTCCGACGGTATTAATCGGCGGGCCGATATTAATTGCCTGGCCCCAACCTGAATCAGTTTTGG
>DATMMV010000054.1:0-3342 GCA_035569635.1 Bacteroidia bacterium
AAGTATTCCCGCGCCGATTAAAATTACGGTGGTAAATAAATGAAGTAATTCTGAGAAACGCAATGCACCTTTAATTCCTAACCTTGCGGGGATTGAATGTAATTTTTGCGTGCGGTCAAAATCGGCATCGGGTAAAGCATAAATAACATCGAAACCGCTTACCCATGTTAACACGATAAAAGAAAACAATAAAGGCAACAAACTGAATTTACCGGTAACCACAAGATACGCCCCTATAGGCGCAAGGCTTAAACCTATTCCTAAGATTAAATGGCAAAGAGCTGTAAAACGTTTTGTAAGGCTATATCCTAAAACGACCAATAAAGCTACGGGCGACAAATAAAAGCAAATCGGGTTAATAAACCAGGTAATGGCTATAAATGCGGCAGCGGCCATAATAGTAAACAAAAGTGCCGAAGAAGATGAAATTACTCCTGCCGGAATTTCACGATTCCTCGTTCGCGGGTTAAGTGCATCATACTTGCGATCGATATACCTGTTGAATGCCATAGCCGCGCTGCGTGCAAACACCATACAAAGTACCATATATAAAAAAAGGTTGGTATCGAAGTATCTTACTTTTTTTACAGCCAGCAAAAATCCGATAGTCGCAAAAGGCAGGGCAAAAACCGTATGGCTGAATTTTATTAAAGATAAATATTGGTTCAGTTTTTTTATCACGGGTGTTTTAAAACAAAAAGTAAAATCATTACATAAATTACCGGCGCCGAACATAAAACTACTGAAATATAGGATATATGATTCCATTTGGTAGGAACCGCATAATGAGTCCTTATAAAAATAACCGATATAGAAATAAGTGTGCCTAATATAGAACACAACATACCATAGAACAGCATGTTTGAAAAAAAACAACTGGCTACTGCCAGAATTCCCAAAACAAGTGCAATACGTGAAGCTATTTTCGCTATGATACGGATATTCATTTTCTATACTTCTGCAGGCTCTAAATTTTTACTTTTTACAATTTCCCCTGCACAAACACCTTCTTCGTTCAGTTTCAGTAAAGTACTGTTCTCTAATTTATTTATCAAACTCTCCGTAAACGGAACGGAAACTTTAATGTAGTTATCAGTAAAACCATTTATAAATCCGTTTTTATTTTCTGTTTCAAATAAAACGTCACGGTTTGTACTTAAATGCTGAGTATAAAAAGCGCGTTGTTTTTTTTCGGATAAAATACGCAGCATTTTATTCCGTTCTTTACGAATATGCACAGGCACTACCGGTTTTATTTCAAGTGCATCTGTATCCGGTCTTTCCGAATACGTAAATACATGCAGGTAAGAAATATCCAGAGTGTTTAAAAAATTATACGTTTCCATAAAATCTTCTTCTGTTTCGCCCGGAAAACCAACAATCACATCGACGCCAATACACGCATGAGGCATTTGTTTTTTTATAGCGTTTACTCTCCCGGTATATAAATCGCGTTGATACCTACGACGCATGCCTTTTAAAATTTTGTTACTTCCGCTCTGTAAAGGGATATGAAAATGCGGAACAAAACGTTTTGATCGGGCAACAAATTCAATGATCTCGTCTTTCAATAAATTCGGCTCTATAGATGAAATCCGGAAACGGTCTATGCTTTCCACTTTTTCCAGTTCGGTAATTAAATCCAAAAATGTTTCTTTCTTTCCAAAAACATTTTTGGTATTTTGAGTTTCAGATGCTGAAACAAGTTCAGCATGACGGGTTCCAAAATCACCAATGTTCACACCCGTCAAAACAATTTCTTTTATTCCCTGCGCAGCAATTTCGTTCGCTTGCTTAACAACATTATCAATACTATCGCTCCTGCTTTTTCCACGCGCCAAAGGAATTGTGCAATAAGAACAGGTATAATCACAACCATCCTGCACTTTTAAAAACGAACGGGTGCGGTCGCCCGCTGAATAAGAAGAAATAAACTCATGGGTTTCTTCAATTTCGCAACTGTGCACTTCCGCTTTATCGGTTTTAGAAATTGAATTAACGTATTGCAGCAAATTAAATTTTTCTTTCGCTCCCAAAACCAAATCAACGCCTTCAATTGCGCCTATATCATTTGGTTTTAATTGTGCATAACATCCGATAACAGCCACAATGCCTTGTGGGGCGATTTTACGCACGTTACGGATAATCTGTCGGCATTCTTTATCCGCATTTTCGGTAACTGAACAGGTGTTTAAAACATACACATCAGCAGGTTCCGAAAAATCTTTTTTAAGATATCCGTTTTTTTCAAAACTGCGGGCAATAGACGATGTTTCCGCAAAATTTAATTTGCAACCAAGAGTATGAAATGCTACTGTTTTTCTCGTATTCATTTGAGAGGGCAAAAGTACGGAAAATGAAGCTTAAAAAAAACTAAGCGTTTTCGCAGGTAACCTCATAAGCACCTTCGGGTAAAGTAGTCTTAACAATTGAGGCAAAACCACCCGCCACATCGATCAGATTCTTATAACCTTTAGCCTTAAGAATAGAAGCCGCGATCATGCTGCGATAGCCGCCGGCACAGTGAATATGATAGGTTTTTGAGGCATCCAGTGTATCCTGCCAATCAACTATAAAATCAAGGGGTTTTGACTCCACATGATGGAGGTGTTTGGCTGAATATTCGCCGGGTTTACGTACATCCAGGGTGGTAATTCCGTTTTTGGTGTAAGCATTGGCAAATTCTTCGGCCGGAATAGATTTTATACTATCAATCGTTTTTCCGGCTTTTTTCCATGCATCAAGTCCGCCTTGCAAATAACCTGCACAATTGTCATAACCCACACGTGCGAGGCGCATAACAGTTTCTTCTTCCCTTCCCTGCGGAGTAACCAGAATAATCAGCTGATGTAAATCTGTAACTAAAGCTCCAACCCAAGGGGCAAACTGCCCGTCGATACCAATAAACCATGCATTGGGAACGTGTCCAGCTGCAAACTCAGCGGGTTTACGTACATCCAAAACCAAGGCATTTTTGGCAAATGTTTCAAACTCTGTAACCGAAAGAGCTTTATTGCCTTTTTTCATTACGGCCTCAAAAGCATTATAACCATTTTTATTTAATGACGCGTTTTTTGCAAAATATTGCGGAGGAGGTAAAATTCCTGTTGTAAGTTCTTTAATAAATTCTTCTTTACTGATATTTTGCAGGGCGTAATTTACTTCTTTCTGATGACCGAGTGTATCGAAAGTTTCTTTACTCATGTTTTTTCCGCAAGCGCTACCCGCTCCGTGTGCAGGATAAACAATTACATGATTGGGCAAAGGCATAATTTTGTTACGCAAAGAATCATACAACATACCGGCAAGGTCGTGCTGCGTTAAATCAGATTTTATTGCTAA
>DATMMV010000055.1:0-104268 GCA_035569635.1 Bacteroidia bacterium
TCAGACATTTCGTAAGCGTCTCGACTCCGCCCGACGTGACAGTATTTTGTTAAACAGAAGATGGCAAAAAAGCGAGTAGCGACAGCCCGGCCCCGCGAATAATTATCATTGTAAGTTTATGCTGATTGCGGGGAAACGCCCAAGCCCTTTCCCTACATGCAATTACTTCGGGTTAAGTATATCGCTTTCAATAACTCCGTCTTTCAAACGAACAATACGGTGGGCGTATTTGGCGATATCTTCCTCGTGTGTTACAAGTATGATGGTATTTCCAAGTTTATGAATGTCTTCCAGCAAACCCATAATCTCAACTGAAGTTTTACTATCAAGGTTACCTGTAGGCTCATCGGCCAGAATAATAGCAGGTTTGTTTACCAATGCGCGTGCAATCGCCACACGCTGCCTTTGTCCCCCCGAAAGCTCATTAGGTTTATGACTCATGCGGTTTCCCAATCCAACCTGTTCTAAAACTTCTTTTGCACGTATATCGCGCGCATCTTTTTTCAGCCCTGCATATACAAGGGGTAAAGTAACATTTTCGAGAGTGGTTGAGCGCGGCAATAAATTAAAAGTTTGAAATACGAAGCCGATTTCCTTGTTACGCACTTCTGCCAACTCATTATCACTCATCTTAGCAACAGGAATTCCGTTTAAAATATATTCTCCCGAAGTCGGTGTATCGAGGCAGCCCAACATATTCATTAAAGTGGATTTGCCGCTTCCTGATGGGCCCATCAATGCTACGTATTCATTTTTCTGTACTTCTAAAGATACACCGTTTAACGCATGAATTTCTTCCGTGCCTATTACGTATCTCCTTGTAATATCAGTAACTCTTATTATCGGTTCGCTCATAAATATCTTAACAAAGGTAGTAAACTAATTGCGATAAATTTTTAGATTTGATAAATGGTAACCGCTTGTGATAAGTGCAAATTTTATGGCCGCTATTCTGCAAAAACTTAAAGAACGCTATGCTCTCGATGTCCGGGCCCTGAGTCTTATGCGGGTAGTAATTGCATTGGTATTATTAGCCGACCTGTGTATACGGGCTACTTCTTTAAACGCACATTATACGTCTGCCGGTGTTGTGCCATACCCCGAGGTAGAGCTGGCTTTTTGGAGGAACAGTTATTTTTCGTTTTTTACGCTTAACGGTTCTTTTTGGTTTGCCGCAATACTTTTTATCGTTACCGGTTTTATTTATTTCTGCTTACTCATTGGTTACCGCACGCGCATTTTTTCGGTGTTGGCATGGGTAATGCTTGTCTCTTTACAAAATTGTAATTCAGCTATTTTACAATGCGGCGATGATGAATTGCGTTTAATTTTATTCTGGGGGATTTTTTTACCTTGGGGCAATTTTTATTCGATCGATGCAAAAAGATACCATTCCCTGCAAAGGGACACAAAATATTTTGATGTGCCCGGCATTGCTTATGTATTACTGATTTTTTCGGTTTATTTTTTTACGGGAATATTAAAAGATTCTATCGAGTGGGACGACCGCGAGGGCAGTGCTTTTTATTATGCTCTAAACCTCGACCAGATGACGTGGCCATTGGGAAAAATGCTTTTGCCTCATATAAGTTTGCTTAAAGCACTAACCATTACCGCCAAATGGATAGAAATATGCGGGCCTTTTTTATTACTCATCCCGTTCAGAAATACCTGGTTCCGAATGCTGTTCTTTTTTGTGTTTACAGCATTTCATATTGCAATTTCTTTAACGCTTTTTGTGGGATTATTTTACATTATCTCTATCGCTGTTTTACTTGGTTTGCTTTCTCCAAAGACTATGGACAAATTTGAATTCATATTAAAAATAAAACGCCCCGCTTTAAATGAAAACGAGGTTCCGTTTCCCGGCGAAATAATTGCAAAAAATTACTATTTCAAGGTGATAAAAAATTGTTTTGTGTTTTTCTGCATCGCGCTTGGTTTTATCTGGAACCTGAGCAATATCGAAGGTCCGGGCTTACGCGTATCCGAGAAAGTTTTTGGTTTTGGTTTTTTTCTACGATTAGATCAGCATTGGAACATGTTTGCACCAAACGTAATTAAAGACGACGGTTGGTTTGTGATGGAAGGAATCACCCCTGATAAAAAAAACATTGATATTAATCGTGACGGAGCTCCTGTTGATTTTAGCAAGCCTGGGAGCGTTTTAAAATACATTAAAGACGACCGCTGGCGCAAGTATTACGAAAACTACGTAATCATTGATAACCTCTTTATGCGGCCTTTTTTATGCAATTACCTCTTGAAAGACTGGAACAAAAATCATCCGGAGGCTAAAATTGATACCCTGAATGTCATTTTTATGAGGGAAACCACTCCCCCGCCCGGAAATCCACTGCCTGTACCGGTTAAAGAGAATCTTTGCAAATGCGGAAAATAGTTTTACATTTGCAGACATAATGAACAAGCACCTGCACACACAAGCTTATTATTATTACTCGCAAAAACCGGCGGGTAGTGCAGGATTATTTTAATTAAACTAAAGCAAAAAATAATCGCATCCTCCGCCATAACGGGGGATTTTTTAATTTATATAAACAGAGAACATGAGAACAAAACCAAAAGAACAAATTTACACGGCTTACACACAAGAGGATTTTGAGGTATGGAAAATTCTCTTCGACCGGCAAATGAAAAACCTGGAAGGCAATGTATCCGTTGATTTTTTAGAAGCGCTGGAAAGAGTAGAATTTCGTCCCGACCGCATTCCGGATTTTACAGAGGTGAACGGCATTTTGCAAAAGCAAACTGGTTGGGGATTACACACGGTGCCAAACATCAGCGAACAACCTGAGTTTTTTAACCTGCTCTCGCAAAAAAGATTCACCGCCACCTGCTGGCTGAGAAGCAAAGAGCAATTGGATTACCTGGAAGAGCCGGATATGTTTCATGATGTGTTTGCACATACTCCTTTGCTGAGTAACGATGCTTACTGCAAATTTTTTAAAGCCATGGGCGATTTAGCGATGAGGCACATCAACAATCCTCTTATCGTTGAAAAATTGGGAAGGTTGTACTGGTTTACCATTGAGTTCGGGATGATTTACGAAAACCGCAACATGAAAGTGTACGGGGCAGGAATAATTTCTTCTTCGGGGGAAACAAAAAACGCATTGGGAAATAGTGTACAGAAATTTGATTTCTCGATTGAGAAAGTTTTTAAAACGGATTTCCGAACAGATATTTTGCAGGACAAGTATTTTGTAATTGATTCGTTTGAAGAATTACTTGCATCTGTACCTAAAATAGAAGAAGAAGTGGAGAAACTGAGTTTAGTTGCCCGTTTTTAATTTTAAAAGGATAAGTATGGATTGGTATTTTTCAAGAGATGCTATTTCATTATCTATTTTCTTTTCCCATTTTCTTTGGGCATCGCCATTCATCGAGCCGTCGGTTTCGTCGTCGTATTTATCCTGGAAAACATCCATCGCTTTATTATATACTTGATAGAGCGAATCTACTTTTGCTTCGGCATCTTTAAAGTCGCTAAAAGTCATTGTAGTAATTTGTTTACGTATGCGACGGCAAAATAATTCTACTATATCAAAATGTTTTTGCTCGTGGTCTAAAACCGATTGGTTTATCCAATCATCTTTTTTCCAGGAATCTTTGCAATAAAAATAGGCGCATATACGCGCTAAGGTTTTACCGTCCTGAACAAATACCTTTCTTCCCAAACTGTAAACGGTGGATGCGGCGGCAAAACGCTTTTTTGGTTTGCCCCTGTAATCAGCCCAGGTAAGTTTTCGGTCTTTACTCCAGGTAATTATATCATCGTCTTCCCTGATGCAGAAGAGGAAAAATACAGCAGTTATGAAAAGAATGAGGTAGCGCATTTGTACAGACATTTAAAGTTACAAAAAAACCTCTCAGGCGAAATTACATAATTACAACTTTTCAAAATCTGAATTATCAAACCCTTTTCCCATTTTTATTACCGGCTTATCTGCAGTACCCATAATACTCATCGGGATTTTTATTTTATTGAACGGAGGAACAGATAGTTTTATAGAGTAATTTAGAGTCTCGTCAATAATTCCTTGTGTGCCCTCTACTTCTGTTAAGAACTTACTGACTTTAAAAGAAAAAGGATAAATAAAAAATTTTCCTTTTTTTATTTCGGTATCCATAGTTATGTCGCTCAACTGAGGATCCTTGAATTCATCTTTTTTAGAAGTACGATGTATATGATTCATAAGCTTCATTCCCTTCAGAGAAACATTTTCAATAATAATTTTTCCGTTGCCTGTAAGTGTTGAATAGATAGGGGAAAAATCCGGAGTCAACTCTCCTTTTAAAGTATACTTTGTAGAAAAATTACCCAGGGCAGGCGCAGTTCCTTTCGGATCGATAATAGTTTTATACGCTTTATCAAAATCAAGTTTATCGACAGTTACATCCATATCAAACATCGGGTGTTTATTGTTTTTGGTATTATAATCCCCGCTCATAACAAATTTAGAATCCATCGTATTAAAACCGGTTTCATTCAAAGTTAAAATACCATTTTCTATTTTTATTTCCCCATTAAGATTGGCAATATCCATCGCGCCGAACTTTACCATTTTAATATCGGAGTCTATTGTGAAACCAATATTATCCGGTATAACCAATACTTCAGGAGAGTTTTTATCAGAAGCTGTTTTTACTGAATCCGTTTGAGTTGCATTGGTTGTTACAGTATTTGGGAACCATTGATTCAAATCCAAAGTATCGCAGGTCATCGTAATATCTCCCTTTATCGGAGCATCATTTTTTAACAGATAAGGTATGTAATTAAACAGGTGGCCCGTTAGTGTAACATTGCTTTTACCAAACTCCGCCTGGAACCTGGTCAATACAATTTTATCGGGTGTAAAAGTAAATAAGGCATCATCCACATGAATAGGAAATGCCACATTACTGTTTTTATACATCATGTCTTTTACCTCAAGCGTACCATCTGTTTTTAAACGTGCGTATTGCTTGGCTTCTATTTCGGTAAGGTTTCCTTCGGTTGTAATGTCAAAATTAAGAGTCCCTTTAAGAGTTGTATTGGCTACGGGGTATAATTGAGTCAGTTTTGCAAGGTCAACCAACCCGTCTATTTTAAATTTATAATCATAATCTTTTAAATCAGATACTGTTCCGCTCATCACAAAGGGTTCATCATCCAATAAAAAAGTAAGATTATTTAAACTGATGCGCGTATCATTAAGCTGGCCCGTAGTATTCGATATTTCGGCATTTAAATGTATGCTGTCCATATCCAACAGCGCGCTTTTTGATTTTACATAGCCTTTTTCTAAAGTAATAAATGCGTCTACTTTAGGAAGCAGTTTCAATGAATCGCTGTATATTCCGTCAATCTTTATTTCAGAATTTAAAATTCCTTTTAAAACTAATCCGTCTACCGGGTATATCTTTTCAATTTTTGCCAGGTCGGCGGTTAATTTAATATCGGCATTTACATGCATGTTGTTTTTTCCTTTTACAAATACGCTTCCGTGCACAGGTTCTTTATCAATTTCAAAATGAAATCTTTTCAGATTATAGGTACTGTGCTCGGGATTACCGTCGGGATTATCGGCCAATAAATGAAAATTAATTTTTTCTACGGCCTTCGGCAAATGGTTGTATTTAAACATAGCATCATCTACTTTTAAATCAATATGAAAAGCAGGGACTACATTATCCTTTACATCATAAATCCCTTTGATAAAACCTGTGCAGGAAAACTCTCCTTTTGTTTCAATACCTGCCATATCTTTCTGATAGATGCCCGGCAACAGAGAAAGCAGGTTTTTAAACGATGTTTCTTTTACTACAAAATTCAAATCTGTTTGATAGCCGTTATCAAGTAATTTAAAATAACCGTCAAACCCGAATTTGAAATCCCCCAATTGAAAAGCGTGATCTTTAAAAATAAATTTCTTTTCTTTCAAATTCATTTCCATATTCAGGTCGGCGGCAAATAATTTTTTGGTAAAATATCTTATGCCATTGTATTGCAGTGTTAAATCAGATACTTTGGTGGTAATATCCAAATCAGATATTTCCTGTTTAAAATCGCCAGAACCGCTGTGGTACAGTCCGCCTACTTCGATATATGTTTTTTGCAATTTGTCGTCGTAAATAATACGGCCATTATTAATCGACCACTTATCTATTCCGATTTCAAATTTACTGCTTTGCTTTGATGTGTCGGCGGAACCCGACTTCATGATATTGTAATTTGTATGCCCGTTGGGTAATATACGCGCATAAATTAAAGGCTCTTCCAGGTGGATACCGTTTATTTCTATATCGTGCCCTTTAAGAATGGTATACAAATCAAACGAAACACTTATTTCTTTAGCATCAACAAGAGTATCGCCTTCAAACTCGCCAACACCGGTAACTGTTGGTTCGTGCAGGGTGATTGTAAAATGGGGAAATTTTTTAAATGATGAAAAACTTAAATCGGTGAAATTTACTTTAGCGTAAAGAGTGCCGTCTATTTTTTCAATCAGTTTGGCTTTTATCTGCTTTTTAAATATAAGCGGGAGAGAAATAGCAAGCACTAATACAACCAGAAGTGTAATGGATATAATTTTAATTGTTTTTTTCAGAATTCTCAGCATGTGTTTATTAACGTATAAAATTTAATTTCAGAATAAACATCTGTAAAAATTAAACAACAATATTTACAATTTTCTTCGGGACGATAATTACTTTTTTGGGAGTTTTTCCCTCTAAGTATTTATGCGTTTGCACATCTTTCATCACAATGTTTTCTATCTCAGGAACGGTAAGTGTTAAAGGAAGTTCAATATTGAAACGCATTTTACCATTGAAAGAAATCGGGTAAGAAAAATTATCTTCCACCAAATAGGCTTCATTAAAAGTCGGGAAAGGCGCGAAGGCAATACTTTCTTTGTGTCCTAATTTTTCCCAAAGCTCTTCGGTAATATGCGGCGCGTAAGGAGAAAGAGTAACCAACAGCGGTTCTAAAATTGCGCGTTTGTTGCATTTTAAATCCGTAAGTTCGTTTACACAAATCATAAAATTACTTACCGAGGTGTTGAACGAAAACCGCTCAATGTCTTCTGTAATTTTTTTGATGGTTTTATGTAAGGTTTTTAATTCTGCTTTGGCTGGTTCTGCGTCAACTATGGCGACCTCACCCCGGCCCTCTCCTGCAGGAGAGGGAGAAAACAGCCGCCACAACTTTTTCAAGAAACCATGCACACCAGTAATACCATTGGTATTCCAGGGCTTGCTTAACTCTAAAGGGCCTAAGAACATTTCGTATAAGCGCAAAGTGTCTGCGCCGAAATCGTCTATTATTCCTGGCACAAAAGCTTTTATTTTCTCATCATAATATCCATCAGGCGTTATAACATTTAGTTTTGATTTAGACATTTTCTCGACTTCGGACTTCGTATAAAATGTGGTATCTCCATTTTCAAAAAATCTATTCTTTATTTGTTCGCCCTTATAGAATATTCCTCCTTCGCTTACAAACGCTGCATCTTTATATGAAGGAAAATATTCAAGAAAACTCTTAATATCCAATTTGTTGTTTTTTACAATATGTATTGGAACATTAATTTCAGTTAAATCATTATCGTTTTTTAATTTCTGTATAAGATTTCCTGTACTTCCGCTTACGAATACGGTCGCGACATCATCTGTAAAAGAATCTCTTTGCAAATCTCCATTTGCTTGTTTCACCCATGCTGTATTAGTTTTGGACTTCGTCAGATAGATTTTTTCAGAAACCCCCTGTATCATCCCCTGGTTAATCAACTTCTTCGCAGGTTCATCAAAATTTACGTAGCCCATGTCTTTTAAAAACATGGTCCAGAAGCGTACGTATAGTAAATGTCCTGTTGCATGCTCGCTGCCGCCTAAATACAGATCAATGTTTTGCCAATAGTCAATTTGTTTTTTATCGGCAAAAACTTTATTGTTGTGCATATCCATGTAGCGCAAAAAATACCAGGAGCTTCCCGCCCAGCCTGGCATTGTGGTTTGCTCGTATTCGTACTTGTCTTTATACTTCCAGTCTTTTGCGCGTGCTAATGGCGGCTCTCCGTCTTCGGTAGGTAAATATTTATCTACTTCGGGCAATACCAAAGGCAATTCATTCTCAGGCATTGCGTGCGGAATTCCATCCTTATAATAAATCGGAATAGGCTCTCCCCAATAACGCTGACGGCCAAACACCGCATCGCGCAGGCGGAAATTTATTTTTCCTTTTCCTAAATTTTTCTTTTCAATTTCTTCAATAGTTTTTTTAATCGCGGCTTTTACTTCCAGCCCGTTTAAAAAATCCGAGTTCATCATTTTGCCTTCTTTCGCGTCGTATGATTCTTCCTGCACATCTTTTCCTTCTACCACCTGTAAAATAGGTAACCCAAAATGTTTTGCAAAACGGTGGTCGCGCTCATCGTGCCCGGGCACAGCCATAACAGCTCCCGTACCATAACCTGCCAACACATAATCTCCAACATAAATCGGAATTTGTTTTCCGCTGAAAGGGTGAATCACATAAGCGCCGGTAAATTCTCCGCTTACTTTTTTTACATCGGCTTGCCTTTCGCGTTCACTACGACTTTTAGAAGCAACCACATAAGCATCCACCTTGGCTTTAAATTCAGGTTTGGTAATTTTATCTACTAATTCGTGCTCAGGTGCAAGTGTTACAAATGAAACTCCGAAAATGGTATCGGGACGGGTGGTGAACACTTCAATGGTGTGTTTAGCCTCACCCCCTAACCCCCTCTCTTTTGGAGAGGGGGAAGCAGCACATTCTGTTTTTATAGTTGTAACTACTTCCTCAATATTATTGGTAATTTGTTTATTGGTGAATCGAATTACCTTAAACCCGTATTTATTTAAAACAGCCGTCCTGTTTTCATCATATTCGTTTGTTCGATTATGAATTTCCCCGTCTACCTCAATGATTAGGTTTTTTTCAAGGCAGATAAAATCAGCTATGTACGTTCCAATCGGGTGTTGTCTCCTGAATTTTACTCCCAACTGGTTGTTTCTTACCAATTGCCACAATTTATCTTCCGCTTCAGTTTGCGGCTGTTTGTTTTCTCTGACGAATCTTTTTAATTCCTCATAAAATTTCGGATCTGCCGTTTGCCAATGCTGCTTAGCTCCCTTCTCCTTTGGAGAAGGGTTGGGGATGAGGCTAAACCGTACACTTGTTCCCTCACTTCTTCCAATCCAATAACGCTGAGAATCTTTTAAACTATCGGTCCAATCAATTTTATCCAATCCGTCCAACAAACGTTGTGCATAGGCGGTAATGCGCATACTCCATTGTTTCATCAGTTTGCGCTCAACAGGATAACCTCCTCGCTCGCTCACTCCGTCTTTTACTTCATCGTTCGCTAAAACTGTTCCCATGGCAGGACACCAGTTAACGTACGCTTCACCTAAATAGGCGATGCGGTAATTCATCAGCAAATCGCTTTTTTCTTTTTCAGAAAATGCTTTCCAGTCGGCTGCAGAAAAAGTTTTTGTTTCTTCGCACACTGCGTTTACCGGGCTGTTTCCGCTTTTTTCAAATTCAGCAATCAGTGTTTCAATTTTTTCGGCCTTGTCCGTTTTCCTATTGTACCACGAATTAAAAATCTGAATAAAAATCCACTGCGTCCATTTATAATATTCCGGATCGGATGTCCTGATTTCCCTGTCCCAGTCAAAAGAAAAACCGATTTTATCAAATTGTTCCCTGTAACGCGCAATATTTTGTTCGGTAGTAATTTTAGGGTGCTGCCCGGTTTGTATAGCGTATTGTTCTGCAGGCAATCCAAAAGAATCGTAACCCATTGGGTGCAATACGTTAAACCCTTTGTGGCGTTTGTAACGCGCAATAATATCAGAGGCGATGTACCCTAAAGGATGCCCTACATGTAAACCCGCGCCCGAGGGATACGGAAACATATCGAGCACGTAATATTTTGGTTTGGTAGAATCATTCTTAGTGGCAAAAGTTTTTTCCTTAGCCCAGCGCTGCTGCCACTTCTTTTCAATATCTTTGAAATTGTATTCCATGTGCTATGAATTAACAGCCGTACGAATATACGAATGTAGGAGTGCAAAGATAAGAATTTGATGGAGTTATATAGCGACGAATATTTTATGAAAGAGGCCTTAAAAGAGGCTCAAAAAGCCTATGATGCCGACGAAGTGCCTGTAGGGGCCGTGATTGTGCACGATGATAAAATTATTGCCCGTGCCCATAACCTTACCGAGCGCCTCAATGATGTTACCGCCCACGCTGAGATGCAGGCCATCACCTCGGCTGCCAATTATATTGGAGGAAAATATTTAAACGAGTGTGTTTTGTACGTCACCCTCGAGCCCTGTCCCATGTGCGCCGGCGCTTTGGGCTGGAGCCAGATTACTAAAGTGGTGTACGGCGCCAAAGACGAGAAAAAAGGTTTTACTAAAATAGATTACAACATATTGCATCCTAAAACCCGCGTTTTTAACGGTGTTTTGGCAGGGGCGTGTGGTGAGATTATAAAAAAGTTTTTTAAAGAGAAGCGAAAATAATTTTGGGCATTTCCCCGCATGAATATTTTCTTTCAATGAGTATTTGTGGCGGGGCCGGGCTCTCGCTACTCGCTTTTTTGCCATCTTCTGTTTAACAAAATACTGTCACGTCGGGCGGAGTCGAGACGCTTACGAAATGTCTGACAAAAAGAGCTCAAACAGGCGCTCCATCCCTAACGCAGTTTTTTCTTTCAATTAAAAATTGCATAATTTTAGTGCATGAAAAAAATAGTTTTGATTCTAAATCTCCTCTTAATTTTAACAAGCTGCAATGCCATAAAAACCATAAAAATTCTCAATATGGGAAATGCGGCGCAGAAAAATTATAAAGAAGAAATTTTTTTTGAATCAAGGGCCGGTTTAATAGTTGTTAAAGTAACTATTGGTGGAAAAGAGTATAATTTTATTTATGATACAGGTGCAGTCAACGCGGTAACTAAAGAATTAGCAGAAGCCCTTCATTTAAAACCCATACTTGATCAAACGGCGCAGGATTCAGAAGGAAAAAAAGGAGGAATTAAATTTGCGTTGATTGACGAACTGAAACTCGGAAAAATTTCTTTTTTGAATACAAGCGCCGCCATTATTGATTTAAACGCAGTTCCCGAATTAGCCTGTTTACATGTTGACGGCCTTATCGGCGCTAATATGATGCGTAAGGCCTTCTGGCAAATTAATTACGTAAAACATAGTTTAATTGTTGCAAGTAGTATGGATTCGCTTTCCGTTCCTGAAAATGCTTTTTCATTTCCCTTTAAGCCTGTTATTTCAGGAACACCAATTGTAGAAGTTGAATTAAATGGTATAAAAAGTAAAGGGAATATTTTTGACACAGGCTCTACCGGAGAAATTACTTTATCCTCGCCTACTTTTAAAAATGTACTGAAACAAAACCCGGGTTTCAAATACCTGCGTGGCATCGGAAGCAGTTCGGCCGGTTTATACGGAAAAGGAAACGATACGAATTACATGGCGAAAACCGACATGCTTAAAATGGGTAATTTATTAATCAATAACCGCGTTATTGAATTTAAAAGGGACGACGGCAATTTGGGCAGCGCGTTTTTTAAAGATTATATCGTAACCCTTGATTGGAAGCAAAATAAAATATGGTTTGCACCACAACCCAAAAATGAGCAAGAGTGGGATACTTTTGGTTTCTCTGCCACAAAAGATAACAAAAAATTAATTGTTTCTTACCTTATTGAAAACTCTCCTGCCGCTTTAGCCGGTATTAAACTGGGCGATGAAGTTATTTCTGTAAACGGAAAAAATTACACAAATATGGAGGTAGAAGACTACTGTGAAATGCTTGATAAACAAGCGCTCTGGAAAAAAGAAAAAAACATGCAGTTGGTGTTAAAAAACGAATCCGGAATTGAAAAAATTGTTACTTTAGAAAAGAAGAAGTTGTTCAATTAAAATAAAAACCATGAAAAAAATAATCATTCTTGCATTTGCACTAATTTCCGTAAGAAGTATTGCGCAGGTGAATTGCTGCAGTAAGCCTTCAACCGAAATTTTTGCCATGCTCATACACGACAAAAAATTTGTGGGTTCGCATTTAGAGCCAACTCCTTTTACATTGGCAAACCCCATCGGAAAAGAAATAACTTTTAAAACTACCGACGGAAAAGAGGGTTATGGCTACGAAATTAAAGCGGAAAAATATACGGAGAATTATGTACTCGTAATTCACGAATGGTGGGGACTTAACGATTACATAAAACAGGAAGCCGAAAAAATATTCAAAACACTGGGCAATGTAAATGTAATCGCTATTGATTTATATGATAAGAAAGTTGCCGCCACACGCGACAGCGCAGGCAAATACATGCAATCTGTAAAAAAAGAAAGAGCAGAGGTCATTATTAAAGGTGTGCTTAACCACGCAGGCGAAAAAGCAAACATCGCAACTATCGGCTGGTGCTTTGGCGGAGGCTGGAGCTTACAGGCAAGTATGCTGGCAGGCGCACATGCACGTGCTTGTGTTATGTATTACGGCATGCCTGAAGAAAGCCAGGAAAAACTGGAGAATTTATTTTGCCCGGTACAATTTGTATGGCCCGAGCAGGACCAATGGATAAACAAAAACGTAGTAACCAAATTTGAAGCAACCATGGCACGCGCAAAAAAATCTTTAGAAGTAAAAAAATACAATGCCGACCACGCCTTTGCAAATCCGAGCAACCCCAAATACAATAAAGAGTTTGCCGACGATGCTTTTAAAAATGCCATGGCCTTTATCAAAAAGCATTTGAAATAAAAATTACGCCCATGAAAAAAATTGCTTTTCTCACCGCACTTCTTATTTCGGTTAATTTATTTTCGCAGGACGAATCTACTCCACCCGAAGGAACAAAAGATAAACCCGTAAGCGTATCAAACACGGATGAATTAAAAAAACTCGATAAACTGATTGAATCTCCGCGGAAAAAAGCCATGAAAACTTTATCCAAAACGAAAGAACGGTATTTAAAAGGCCTGCCAAAGGGAGAAACCCTTTATCTGACCGTGAGAATTTTTGATAAAGACGGCAAGTTTGAGCAAATCTACGCGCGAGTAAAAACCTGGGAGGGAGATAAAATCAGCGCAAGAATAGGCAATGCCCTGGGTGTTGTTAAAGAATATAAACAGGGACAATTAATCGAGTTTAAAGAATCTGACGTGTTGGATTGGACGATAGTAAACGCCAAAGGCGAAGAAGAAGGAAATTACATAGGGAAATACATAGATAAACATCGCTAATTTTTGTATTTTACGTGAGCGATTGTAGTGGAAAGCCCGGAACGAGCTGTTGGGAGTGAGGACTTGTAACGTAAAGCGCGACCCCGCCCTAAATTTTATTATTTATCGTGATTTTCCATGCGGGGGCACGCCCCAAATTAAACCCTTCTTATACCCCAACTAACTGCTGAAAATTTGGTATTTTTACGTCCTCTATGCAGGAACTCTATATTCATAACACCCTAAGCCGCAAAAAGGAACTTTTTAAACCCATTAACGCGCCCTTTGTGGGCATGTATGTTTGCGGGCCCACTTTATACAGTGATGTGCACATTGGCAATTGCCGTACTTTTACTTCTTTCGATATTATGTATCGTTACCTTATTCACATTGGTTACAAAGTGCGTTACGTACGCAACATTACTGATGTGGGACATTTAGAAGATGAAGTTGCGGGAGTCGGAGAAGACCGCATTGGTAAGCAAGCGCGTTTAAAACAATTAGAGCCCATGGAAATTGTGCAGCGTTACGCTTTCGGTTTCCGGGAAGTGATGAGCTTGTTGAATTTAATGCCGCCAAGTATTGAGCCGACTGCATCGGGACATATACCCGAGCAAATAGAAATGACTCAGAAAATTATTGAGCAGGGTTTTGCTTATGAAAAAGACGGGAACGTTTATTTTGATGTGGAGAAATTCGCCAAAGCAAATAATTACGGGGTTTTATCGGGAAGAAGCTTAGAAGACCAATTAGATAATACCCGCGAGCTCGACGGACAGGAAGAGAAAAAAGGAAGATTGGATTTTGCGCTCTGGAAAAAAGCAAAACCTGAACATATTATGCGTTGGAATTCTCCGTGGGGAACAGGTTTTCCCGGATGGCATATTGAATGTTCGGCCATGAGTCAGAAATATTTAGGAGAAACTTTTGATATACATGGTGGCGGGATGGATCTAATTCCCACTCACCATACTAATGAAATTGCACAAAGTGTGGGTTGCTGCGGCGCGGCGCCTGTTCGTTACTGGATTCATACGAATATGCTAACACTTAACGGGCAAAAAATGTCGCGCTCGTTAGGAAATGTTTTTTTACCTGTTGAACTTTTTACAGGAATGAAACTTGCGGCAGATTCTCCGAGTGCAACTCCTTCGCAGGCCAAATTAGAGGGAAAACACCCTTTATTTGAAAAAGCTTATTCACCCATGTGCGTTCGTTTCTTTATGATGCAAACGCATTATTCAAGCACGTTGGATTTTTCGAACGAAGCTTTGCAGGCTTCTGAAAAAGGCTTCAACCGTTTGATGGAAAGTTATTCTACGCTGGAGAAATTAATGGCGTCGCCGAAATCAAGCGTGGATGTTTCTAAAATTGAAAATGATTGTTATGCGGCGATGAATGATGATTTTAATACGCCGATATTACTTTCTAATTTGTTTGAATGCGCGCGTATCATCAATTCTGCCAACGATAAAAAAGAGACTTTAACGCAGGCTGATATTGATTTACTGAAAAAAATCTACAAAAATTTTATTGCAGACGTTTTAGGTTTAAAGCGTGAAGAAGAGCACGGAAAAAGTGCCGAAGCTTTGGAAAATGCGATGCATTTACTTCTTGATATTCGTAAAAAAGCAAAAGAAAACAAAGATTTTGCCACTTCCGATCAGATCCGCGATCAATTACTGAAAAGCGGTATACAAGTGAAAGACGGAAAAGAAGGAAGCACCTGGAGTTTATAATTAATTTGATAATGAAACGATTTGATAAGTTGAAAATGGTTAGAAAATGTTTCCTGGCTCTAACATCTTGCGTCTTAATTCTGACATCTTGTAACAACGAAACCAAAAATCCTCCTCTCGAAGTAAAAACTCAACCCGTAAATACAAAGCCACACATTAACGCTCCAGATTTTAATTCTGATTCCGCGTTTGCTTATATAAAAGCACAAGCCGGTATGGGCCCACGTATACCCGGAAGCAGAGCGCATGAAGCAGCCGCAAATTATTTTGAAAAAAAATTTAAAGAATACGGAGCTGAGGTAATCATTCAAAAATTTACTGCTACTACCTTCGACGGTAAAAAATGGTTAGGAAAAAATATCATCGCCTCTTTTAATCCTGAAAATCCAAACCGCATTTTACTATCTGCCCATTGGGATTCACGCCCTTTTTGCGATCGTGATACGTTGAAAGAAAATCAAAAAAAATCTTGCCCGGGGGTAAACGACGGAGCCAGCGGAGCGGGAGTTTTACTGGAAGTGGCACGTTTACTTGCAAAACAAAAAACAAAAATCGGTATTGATATTATTTTGTGGGATATGGAAGATTACGGCGCAGGCCAAACAGGTTTAGCCCCTGATGGAATTGAAGATGATTGGGGATTAGGCTCTCAGTACTGGAGCAAAAATCCGCATAAACCCGGTTACGTTGCCAAATACGGCATTTTGTTAGACATGGTGGGCGGCAAAAATACCAATTTTCCTATCGAACTTACTTCCGCTTATTATGCCGGGCAAATACAAAAAAATATCTGGACAACCGGACAAAACCTTGGCTTTGCAAATTATTTTTCCGACAAAACCATTGGAGAAATTGTGGATGACCATTTATACATTAATAAATGGGCAAACATTCCTTGTGTGGATATCATTGGTTACAACATTAGCGGCAAAGGGTTTTTCCCGCAGCACCACACTTTAACCGACGACTTAAATGCCATTGATAAAAATACGTTAAAAGCGGTGGGCCAGACTTTACTGGAAGTAATTTATAACGAACAATAAACATGAAAAAGATTCCCGTTTCGCTTATAAAATACCTCGTGTTGCTGGTAACGCTTATTGCAGTTATCTGTAATCTTATTTTAAAAACTCCGGACAAAAGCATTTTACTGTTTATTTTAATCGGCTTTGCGGCGGTTTACGTTTTTCTTTCTATCACCGAGTTTTCAAACCAATTGGCAAAAAGTGCTTTGCCTTATGACCGATTTTTTTATCTGCCGCTGAGTGTTGTTTCTGTTAAAGTCATTAAACTGGGCGCTATTGTCATTACGGGACTGGTTTTGTTCCTTTCGCAGTCAAGCCTTATTTATTTAGGAACACTGTTGCTGATAATTCTTTTTTCGGACTTGTTGGTGTTTCTTATGCGCCTTCGTAAAAAAGTTTATTACGTGAGTTTATTTGCCAATTATATTTTGTTCGCATTGGAAGAAGAAACAAAAGTTTTTGCCTCGCAGATAGAAACCATCGAGTACCGCTACGATATTTTTTACCTGAAAGCCAGAAACAACAAAACATACCCTATTGAGATAACACGCATGCAAAAAACCGATCAGCCTTTGTTTACGGAGAAATTTGTACTCTGGGTGGTTTGTAATAAACTGGTTTTTACGCCTGAAGCCAAAGAAAAGCTGGCGAATATTATTTCTGAGGCACTTTAAGAACAAAATTGTAATTTTAAATCGTGGAAATCATTTTTTTAATAACAGGAATTGTTGTGGGCGCGGTGATCGGCTTTTTAATAAGTAAATCGCAAAAACCCAAAGGAGAAATTGATATAAACAATTTTGAAAAGAAAATCTCTTCGCTTGAAACTGAAAATAAATTTCTATCCGGTGAAAAAGAGAGGATTAAATCCGATTTGGAAAAACAAAAATCAGAACTTGCCTCTGAGCTCTCTTCAGAACGAGAAAAATTAAGCGCTGCCGGCGCCCGTTTAGCCAAAGCCGAAGAAGCTTTCAGAAACCAGGACGAGAAAATAAAAAATCAAAAAACTGAAGTAGAAGAATTACAGAAAAGGCTGACTACCGAGTTTAAGAACATTGCCAACGAAATTCTCGAGGAAAAATCTAAGAAATTTACGGAACAAAATAAAACCAATCTTGATTCCATTCTTAATCCGCTAAAAACAAAAATTGAAGACTTTGAAAAGAAAGTGGAAAATACTTACAAAGCCGAATCCACAGAACGCATTACCCTAAAAGCCGAAATCAAGCAGTTGGTAGAACTCAATAAACAAGTTAGCGACGATGCCAACAATCTGAGTAAAGCTTTAAAAGGCGATAACAAAACACAGGGTAATTGGGGAGAAGTAATTTTAGAAAAAATATTAGAACGCAGCGGCCTCAGCAAAGAGCGTGGCGAATACAAAACGCAGGAAACCCTAGAGAACAGTCATGGTGAAATAATAAGGCCTGATGCCATTATTTATTTGCCGGATAGCAAACACATCATCGTCGATTCAAAAGTTTCTCTGGTATCCTATCAAAATTTTGTAGTGGCAGATACGGAAGAACAACGCGCCGTATTTTTAAAAGAGCATGTTCAGTCTTTAAAGAATCACATCAAAGGCTTAAGCGAAAAATATTATGCAAGTTCAAATTCATTAAATACCCCTGATTTTGTTTTGATGTTTTTGCCAATAGAATCTTCGTTCGGCGTAGCGGTACAATCCGACCAGGAAATTTTTTCTTTCGCCTGGGATAGAAAGATTGTTGTTGTTTCTCCTTCTACTCTACTTGCCACCCTACGTACCATCGCTGCTATATGGAAACAGGAAATGCAAACTAAAAACGCCTTAGAGATCGCCAAACAAAGTGGTGCGCTATACGATAAATTTGTAGCCTTTGTAGAAGACTTAGACGACATCGGAAAAAATATTGACCGCACACACAAAGCTTACAGTGACGCGCGCAACAAATTGGAAGAAGGAAAAGGAAATTTAATTTCGCGTGCCGAAAAAATAAAAGACCTTGGCGCCAAAGCCAGTAAATCGCTTCCCGAAAATTTGCTCGATAAAGAAAACAATCATCTTAGTGTCAATGAGTAAATTAAAACTTTTACTTTTTGCTTCTTTACTCGCATTAGTCTCCTGTTATAGCAGTAAGCAAGGGCGCGACAGGGAAAGAAGCTACAATAAACCCTATCATCGCGAAGATAATGAGCTTAAACTAAACATGTTTATGCTTCACGGTACAAACAATACTTCGTTTGTGTATTATAAAATTGACAACAGTCAGTTACTTTATAAAAAAACCGATACCAATAATTATTTTTCTGCATTACTTAAAATATCTTACAAATTTCTTCCCTATCCCGAAGCCAAAGAGGTTCTTGATTCGGGGACTGTTTTTGTAGAAGACAAAAGCCCGCAACCACCTGCTACAAAATATTTAGTGGGATATATTCCATTCCGGGTTAACGACGGGCAAAATTCCTATTTGGAAATCAGAGTTTGGGACGTCTTCGGAAAAAAAACGCATACACATTATATTGAGTGCGATAAAAGAACTTCTTTATCGCAACAAAGTTTTCTGTTAGAATCTCCTAATAAAGAAATCTGGTTCACTAATAAAATTGCGATTGGCTCAACTGTTTCAATTACCAATAACCGGATTGGTTTTGTAAACGCGCGTATAGATTATTTTGCAAATGATAATTCGCTTCCTCCCCCGCCCTTCAGCCAGAAAGAACCTTTGTTATATCCCTCTGTTCCCGATTCAAGTTTTGTTATTCCTGCTGCCGACAATCATTCGTTTAATTTAAAAGTAACCCGCCGTGGCATTTATTACATACGCCTTGATTCGGTAAACTCCGGCGGATGTATAGTAATGGGTGTTGAACAAAATTTTCCAAAAGTACAGTCGCATACACAAATGATTGCAGCCTCGCGCTTCATCATGAATAAAGAAGAATATCAAAAATTAAATGATGCGGCCGATAAGCAAGCTGCTATCGAATCATTCTGGCTGGGCATTGCAGGTAACGGCGACCGCGCTAAGGAATTAATTAAGCGCTATTATAACCGTGTGCAGGATGCCAATACTTTTTTCTCTTCGCACATGGAGGGCTGGAAAACGGATATGGGCATGATTTATATTATTTACGGTACTCCGGCAAAAACTTACAAAACAAATAACATGGAAACCTGGGAGTATTATATTCAAAACTCCCCACCACTTACTTTCCGTTTCGAAAAAATTACGAATCCTTTTTCCGAAAACTGTTATAAATTACAACGCAGCCCGATGTACAAAGATCCATGGACTATTGCTGTGAGTTATTGGAGAGAAGGCAGGGTTTACCTGGAGGATTAAGCTTGGGGCGTTTCCCGCAATTAACTTTATCATCTATTGAAAAATTATTTGCGGGGCGGGCTTTACGCTCCAATCTTTTTGCAAACAGCAGGCAAAAAGGATTTCCGCTACAATCCCTAACGCATAATATACTACCTCTTTCATTTTTCAAGATAAAAACTTATCTTTGGTAATCAACTTATTTACGATTAAAAATTTTGAAATGAAAAAACTATTCTTCTCTTTATCGTTGCTGGCATTAACCGGCCAGGCGCAAAATTCATACGATATTAAATTTAACATCAAAAACCTGAAAGACTCCGTTTGTTATCTTTTTAAATATCGCTGGGAGTCACACATGTCGATTGATACAGCTATTGTAAAAAACGGAACTTTTACTTTTAAAGGCAAAGAAAAACTGGAAGAAGGAATTTATTTTATCGTACGTCAAAATAAGACGGTGCTCGGATTTGATTTTCTTATTGACAGCACTCAGAAATTTTCCGTAATGACTGATACGGCTGCTTTATACAGCGATATGAAAATTAAAGGATCAAAGCTAAATGAAGACTTCAGGGATTTTGTTTTGTTTATGTCGGGCTACAACAAAACTTTAATGGACTATGAAAAGGAGCTTAAACTCCGGCAGGATAAAGACTCAACCGAGCTACTCGCTAAAGAACGAAGCAAACATTACGAGGCTATAAAAAAATACCAGGCTGATTACTTAAATACAAATCCAAAAACTTATTTAAGTCAAATTATACGAATGCAGAGCGAAGTTGCAAAAGCACCTAAGGTTCCTCTTAATGAAAAAGGAGAAAAAGATGCGGCGTGGGAGTATAATTATTACGTAAGCAATTACTGGAAAGGAATTCCGCTCAACGATATCGGAACACTTAATACCAATAAAGTTTATTATTACCGGTTAAAAAATTATTTCGAAAAAATGGTTCTGCAAGACCCCGATACCCTCATAAAAACCTGCGATTGGCTGATGAAACAAACAACCGGCTGCGAGGAAATGTACAAATACATGGGCTTTTATTTAACCTATACCATTGATCGTTCTAAAATTGTTGGGCATGACGCCGTATTTGTTGACCTGGTAAATAAGTATTACAAAACAAATAAAGCGAACTGGTATGATGAGGCACAAAACAAAAAAATTATTGAGCGTGCTGAAATACTTGAGCCCTTATTACTTGGCAAAACAATGCCTGACATGAATATGATTGATACTACGGGTGCAAAAGTCATTCAAAAATTAGGTATTGACACGATAAACAGCAGTGAAAAATTAACCGCGGTTTATTATGCTAATCTGAAAACACTTCAAAATATATTTGTGCCATTACACAAAGTAAAAGCCGATTTTACTATAGTTATTTTTTGGGACGTTGATTGTGGCCATTGCCAACATGATGTGCCAAAACTGAAAGAACTGTATGACAAAATGAAATCAGAGGGAAAAAGCGTTGAGGTGTATTCCGTTTACGCCCATCACGATTTGGCAAAATGGAAAAAGTTTATCCGGGAAAAGAAATTGAATTGGATAAACGTATACGATGGTGTACACTTAAACGATTTGCGTAAAAAATACGACATGTACAGCTACCCGGTTATTTACCTACTCGATAAGAACAAAACTATTAAATCTAAACGAATGGGCGTAGATCAATTAGAGGGTATTATTGAGCATTACAGTAAAAACGGTTAGTATAGATTGTATTATGCGTTAGGGATTGTAGTGGAAAGCCCGCAGTCCCGCCTTCAAACAAAATTTATCTCTTATGGTATAATTTCATAAAGGCGAGGCGAGGACTTGCAGCGTAAAGCCCGACCCCGCCGTAATTTCAGATTGAAAGAGGAAGGGACTATGCGGGGAAACGTCCAAATAAAAATAAATTTGGTAGCTATTTAAAATTTTCCATACATTTGCAGCACAAAAATGAAATTAACTCTTGCATATACTCATCATCACTTCTTACCATAAGGTAGGCTGTAATGATTTTGTATGCAATAAAACAATAAAAACATTAAAGGCTTACCAAATTGGTGAGCCTTTTTTTATTTAGTAATTTTAAAAATTAAGAACTATGCAACTGAAAATAGCCATACAAAAATCAGGGCGATTAAGCGAAAACTCGTTGAAGCTCCTGAAAGAATGCGGAATCGAGTTCGATAACGGTCTCAATAAATTAAAAGCAGAGGCATATAATTTTCCGCTGGAGGTGTTTTTTTTACGCGACGATGATATTCCGCAATACGTGGAAGACGGCGTAGCGGACATTGGCATAGTGGGTGAAAACGTTTTGCTTGAAAAAAACAAAGATGTTAAAACCATTGAGCGCCTTGGTTTTGGCAAATGCCGGTTAAGCATTGCGGTGCCAAAAGACAAAAAGTATAAAGGCATAAAAAATTTGGAAGGAATGCGCATAGCAACTTCGTATGCAACCATACTTTCTAAATACCTGAAGAAAAATAAAATCAACGCCGAAATACATGAAATAAGCGGCTCTGTTGAAATTGCCCCGGGAATCGGACTGGCTGATGCCATTTGTGATTTGGTCAGCTCGGGAAGCACACTTTTTACAAACGGATTGAAAGAAGTGGAAGTTATTCTGAAATCGGAAGCTGCGCTTTTTGCCAATAAAAATTTAAGTGCTGAAAAAAATAAAATTGTAGAAAAACTACTTTTCAGAATAAATGCTTTGCGTGCGGCAAAAAACAACAAATACATTTTGTTGAATGCCCCCAATGAAAAACTAAAAACAATCTGCAACATTTTACCGGGAATGAAAAGTCCGACTATTTTACCTCTGCAGGAAAAAGGATGGAGCTCAGTTCATTCGGTTGTGCAGGAGGATAAATTCTGGGAAATAATTGAAAAACTGAAGACCAACGGCGCACAGGGGATATTAGTTGTACCGATTGAAAAAATGATTTTATGATGCAGGTAATTAAATTTCCGGATAGAAAAACATGGAAGGAGCTTTTAAAGCGCCCCACACTTAATAATTCCTCATTGGAAACGATCGTTTCGACCATATTACGCGACGTAAAACAATACGGAGATGCGGCTGTAAAAAAATACTCGGCTCAGTTTGACAAACTGAATCTTGAAAAATTTGAAGTGAGCAAGGAAGAATTTGCAATTGCAACTAAATCAGTGAACAGAGAATTAAAAACCGCAATACAACAAGCCAAAAGTAATATCACCAAATTTCACGAAGCGCAAAAGGAAAAAGTTCATGTTATCGAAACCACGAAAGGCGTAAAATGCTGGAGAAAATCAGTTGCTATTGAAAAAGTAGGGTTATACATTCCCGGTGGAAGTGCACCTTTATTTTCTACGATCCTGATGCTTGGTATTCCGGCTAAACTTGCAGGTTGCAAAGAAATTATTTTGTGTACACCTCCTTCTCCCCTCTCCTCAAGAAGAGGGGTTGGGGGTGAGGTCGACCCCGCTATACTTTACACCGCGCAAATGATTGGAATAAAAAAGGTTTTTAAAGTAGGCGGAGTACAGGCAATCGGCGCGATGGCATTCGGGACAGAAAGCATTTCTAAGGTTTATAAAATTTTTGGCCCGGGAAATCAGTACGTAACGAGCGCCAAGCAATTAGTAAATAAAGAAGGAATTGCCATTGATATGCCAGCCGGCCCTTCGGAAGTAGCTGTATGGGCTGATAAAACCTGTGTGCCTGCTTTTGTTGCTGCTGATTTACTTTCTCAGGCAGAACACGGTGCCGACTCGCAGGTTATTTTAATTTCTGCCGATGAAAAAGTAATTACAGAAGTGCAAATCGAAATCAATTTACAGGTAAATGCTCTTTCACGTAAAGAAACCGCTTTAAAGGCATTGAACAATAGTAAAGCTATTCTGGTTAAAAATACAAAGGAAGCGATTGATCTAATAAACGAATATGCTCCCGAACATTTAATTATTTCCTGCAAAAACGACGAGGCGCTGGCTGAAAAAATCATAAACGCCGGCTCTGTATTTTTAGGAAATTATTCGCCAGAAAGCGCCGGTGATTACGCAAGCGGCACAAACCACACTTTACCGACTAACGGCTATGCAAAAGCTTATAGTGGCGTTTCTTTGGATAGTTTTTTGAAAAAAATTACCTTTCAGAAACTTTCTAAGCAAGGAATAAAAAATATCGGCAAAACAGTTGAATTAATGGCTGCAGCCGAGGGATTGGATGCGCACAAAAACGCCGTTACCTTAAGAATAAAATAGAATGAAAGAATTTGATTTAGATACAATACTTAGAAAAAACATTCAGAACCTTATTCCCTACTCTTCCGCCCGTGATGAGTATAAAGGCAAGGAAGGAATATTTCTGGACGCGAATGAAAACTCCTACGGTTCTCCTCTACCCTCTCCTACAGGAGGGGGGCCGGGGGTGAGATCATACAATCGTTATCCCGACCCTTTACAATTATCCCTTAAAGAAAAAATCAGTAAAATTAAAGGTCTGCCGGTAGAAAATATTTTTTTAGGAAACGGAAGTGACGAAGCTATTGATATTTTATTTCGTGCATTTTGCCGTCCGGCCATTGACAACGTGATTATTTGTCCGCCTACTTACGGCATGTACGAAGTATCTGCAAACATCAACGATGTGGAGGTACGTAAGGTAAATCTTATCCCTGAAACATTTCAGTTGAATAAGGAGAATATTCTTAAGGCAATCAACCTCAATACAAAATTGATTTTTGTTTGTTGCCCGAATAACCCAACCGGCAATGGAGTAAAATGGGCCGAGATAAAGAAAATACTGGATAATTTTACTGGAATTGTTGTTATTGATGAGGCTTATATCAACTTTGCAAGTTATAGAAGCTTAATTCCGGAATTATTGAATTATCCCAACCTGGTTATTTTGCAAACACTTTCAAAAGCGTGGGGATTGGCAGGTTTAAGAGTGGGAATGGCTTTTGCTTCACAACAAATCATTGACGTATTTAATAGGGTGAAACCTCCGTATAATATCAATATTGTCTCACAGCAAATAGCATTAGAGGCGCTTGATAATATTGAGCAAATAAATTCCTGGATAAAAACCATTGTTGCTGAAAGAGAATTAGTTTCAAAAGAGCTCGCCAAATTTAAATTTGTGAAAAAAGTTTATCCCAGTGAAGCCAATTTTATTTTGACAAAAGTAGATGAACCGCAAAAACTTTATAATTACCTCGTGCAAAAACAAATTGTGGTGCGCGACCGATCTAAAGTCGCTTTGTGTGAAGGTTGTTTACGAATAACCGTTGGTACTCAGGAAGAAAATAAAAATTTACTCAATGCATTAAATTCCTACGCATGAAAAAAGTTTTGTTCATAGATCGGGACGGCACTTTAATCTGGGAACCACCCGATACTTGCCAGATTGATAGTTTTGAAAAATTAAAATTCTTGCCCGGTGTTTTTACCTGGCTTGGAAAAATTGCACGTGAACTTGATTATGAATTAATCATGGTCACCAATCAGGACGGGCTTGGAAGTGAAAAATATCCTCAGAAAGCATTTGATGCTATTCAGCGCTTACTTATGGAGACTTTAACAGGTGAAGGGATTATTTTTTCGGATATACACGTTGACCGTTCTTTTCCGGAAGAAAATAAACCAACGCGCAAGCCCGGAACAGCAATGCTGACAAAATATCTTACGGAACATTATGATTTGAAAAATTCATATACGATCGGAGACAGAATTACAGATGTAAAATTAGCAAAGAACTTAGGGACAAAATCCATTTTTATTAAAAATATGGATAAAACCGAAGGTTGGGAAGATAAAATTGCTTTGATTGCGGACAATTGGGAACAGATTTATAATTTTCTCAAGGCGCCCGAAAGAAAAGTAAAACATGAACGAAATACCAATGAAACAAAAATTTCTGTAGAATTGAATTTAGACGGCTCGGGCAAATCAAACATTTCCACCGGACTTGCTTTTTTTGATCACATGCTTGAGCAAATTGCCAGGCACGGAAATATTGATCTGAGCATTTCCTGCAAAGGTGATTTACATATTGATGAGCACCATACTATTGAAGATGTTGGAATAACATTGGGAGAAACTTTTTTAAAAGCATTGGGTGATAAAAGGGGAATTGAGCGTTATGGCTTTACTTTGCCAATGGACGATTGCCTGGCCCAAGTCGCGCTTGATTTTGGCGGCCGTAACTGGATTGAATGGGAGGCAGAATTTAAAAGAGAGAAAATCGGGGAAATGCCGACTGAAATGTTTTTTCATTTCTTTAAATCATTCAGCGATGCGGCTAAGTGTAATTTAAATATAAAAGCAGAAGGAGAGAATGAACATCACAAAATTGAAGCGATTTTTAAAGCGTTCGCAAAAAGCATTAAAATGGCAATAAAGAGAGATGTAAATAATGTAAATATTCCTACCACGAAGGGCATTTTGTGATAAGTATAAGGAGGAAGTATAGGTTTAAGAATACAAATTAATAATATATGAACAAAACAACATCATTTAAAGAGTTAATAGTGTGGCAGAAAGCGCACAAATTAGTTATGGAAGTTTACAAGACGACAAAAACTTTTCCAAGGGAGGAGGTATACGGGTTAACAAGTCAGTTCAGAAGAGCAGCCATTTCAATTGCCGCTAACATTGCCGAAGGGTATAAAAAGAAAACTGCAGCTGCCAAATTGAATTATTTAAATATTTCTGAAGGTTCCTTAGAAGAGGTAAAATATTATTTTATTCTTGCTAAAGATTTAGAATATATAAATGAACCAATCAGTAATAAACTATTTAACGATGCTGAAGAGGTTGGGCGATTAATAAACGGCTACACAAAAGGCATAAATAACAATTAATGACTATACTTATACTTTCTCCTTATACTCTTACTAAATGAAGGCAGTCATCATTAATTATCATGCCGGTAATATTCGCTCTGTAACATTCGCACTTGAAAGAATTGGCGTGACTCCTATTTTAAGCGATGACGCAGAAGAAATAAAATCTGCCGACAAAATTATTTTTCCAGGTGTGGGAGAAGCGAGCAGCGCTATGGGTTACTTAAAAGAGAAAAAACTTGACGAAGTAATTAAAAATCTAAAGCAACCCGTTTTAGGAATTTGCCTGGGAATGCAATTACTCTGCAAATATTCAGAAGAAGGAAATACCGATTGTCTTGGAATTTTTGATGTTGACATTAAACATTTCATTTCTCCCAACGAAATCAGCGCCAGTCGGAGCGGAGACACTAAAGTTCCGCAAATTGGCTGGAATAAAATTTATAACTTAAAGTCGCCCTTGTTTAAAGGAATAAAAGAAAATGAGTACATGTATTTTGTACACGGGTATTATGCCGGGCAAAATAAATACAGCATTGCCACTGCAAATTATATTTTAGAATACAGCTGCGCCCTGCAAAAAGATAATTTTTACGTGGCGCAGTTTCATCCCGAGAAATCGGCAGCGGCAGGAGAAAAATTATTAAAAAACTTTTTTGAATTATGATGGAGATTATACCGGCTATAGATATTGTTGACGGAAAGTGCGTGCGATTGACCCAGGGAGATTATGCGCAAAAAACTATTTATAATGAAAATCCGCTAGAAGTGGCCAAAGAATTTGAAGCGGCAGGAATAAAACGATTACACTTAGTTGATTTAGACGGAGCCAAAAAAGGAAAAGTAATTAATTTAAAAGTGCTGGAAGTCATAGCCGGCAATACTCAATTAGCGATTGATTTTGGCGGAGGAATAAAAAAAGAAGAAGATTTAACCAATGTGTTTAACGCCGGAGCAAATTTTGCCACCATTGGCAGTATGGCTGTAAAAGAGGCTGAAATTTTTTATTCCTGGTTAAAAAAATATGGTGCCGGGAAGTTTTTATTGGGTGCTGACGTAAAAAATGAAAAAATTGCGGTTAGCGGTTGGTTAGAAACAACAGAGTTATCGGTTTTTGATTTTATCAAAACAAACATGGAAAACGGAGTAAAAAATATTTTTTGTACGGATATTTCTAAAGACGGTTTATTGCAAGGCCCCTCTATGGATTTATATTTAAAAATAATTTCAGAAAATCCGGAGATTAATTTAATTGCAAGCGGTGGTGTATCTAATATAAAAGATCTAAAAGAATTAAGTCAGATTGGTTGCAAAGGCGCTATTGTTGGAAAAGCAATTTACGAAGGAAAGATTCTTTTACACCAATTAGCAGAATTTCTCTGAGAAATACGAGGTAGGAGGTTTGAAATACGAAAAAGAAAAGTATTAAGTTTGTCAGAAAAATAAATTATGAAACCTTATCAGGATTTAAAAACAAGAACGAAAAAATTTGCCGCCAATGTATGGAGAATGTGTAACGATTTACCCAATACAAATGCTTATTGGGCATATAATAATCAATTAATTCGTGCTTCCAGTTCGGTTGGCGCTAATTACAGAGCAGCTTTAAGAGGCAAATCAAATGCTGATTTCATCAATAAGCTTAAAATTGTTGAAGAAGAAACTGATGAATGCTGTTTCTTTATGGAACTCCTCCTGGAAATTAATCCTACTTTAGAAAAAACTATTACGCCTTTATTAAAGGAATCCGGAGAATTATTAGCTATAACCGTTACATCAATTAAAACCGCCCGTTCAAAAAATTAAAATGGCATGTTATTATTTCATATTTTCTTCCACCTCTAACTTCGTACCTTTTCCTATGTTAACGAAACGAATCATTCCCTGCCTTGATATAAAAGACGGCCGCACCGTTAAAGGCGTACACTTTGAACATTTGCGTGATGCCGGCGACCCGGTGGAACTCGCCATTCATTACTGTGAAACAGGAGCCGATGAATTGGTTTTTCTAGACATTAGTGCAACTGACGAAAAAAGAAAAACCCTTTCGCAACTGGTTACAAAAATTGCTTCGTATATTAACATTCCGTTTACGGTGGGTGGCGGAATTCGCTCGGCAGAAGATGTTGAATTACTGCTGGATTCGGGCGCGGATAAAATTTCGGTAAATACCGCTGCGTTTAAACACCCCGATTTAATTAAAAAATTAGCCGCGCGTTTCGGAAGTCAGTGCGTGGTATTGGCCATTGATACAAAATTTGAAGACGGTGATTGGTTTGTTCATTTACAAGGTGGAAAAATACGAACGATGAAACGCGCATTAGATTGGGCAAAGGAAGGCGTGGCGTTGGGCGCGGGAGAAATTTTGCTTACTTCGATGGATAATGACGGAACAGAAAGCGGTTTTGCAATTGATATAACCAAGAAAATATCGGAAGCCGTAAATGTGCCAGTTATTGCCAGTGGCGGGGCCGGCAGCATGGAAGATTTTAAAAATATTTTTGTACGCGGAAAAGCCGATGCCGCGTTAGCTGCCAGTGTTTTTCACTTTAAAGAAATTGAAATTTCTGATTTAAAAAATTACCTGAAACAAAATAGTATAGAAATAAGATTATAAAATGAAAATAGATTTTTCTAAATACAAAGACGGACTTGCTCCTGCCATTATTCAGGACGCGACCACAAATAAGGTTTTAATGCTTGGTTTTATGAATGCTGAAGCATTAGAGAAAACTCAGAAAGAAAACCGCGTTACTTTTTTTAGCCGCAGTAAAAACCGTTTGTGGACTAAAGGCGAAGAGAGCGGGAATTTTTTAAACGCAAAAGAAATTTTAATTGATTGCGACAGTGACACTTTACTGATTAAAGCAAATCCTGTGGGACCTGTTTGCCACACCGGCGCTGATACTTGCTTTAACGAAAAAAATGAAGGTGATTTTTTATCTGTGTTAGAAAAAATAATTGCTGATAGAAAAAATCACCCTTCCGAAAAATCTTACACATCTTCTCTGTTTGCAAAGGGAATAAACAAAGTAGCACAAAAAGTAGGCGAAGAAGCAACTGAATTAGTTATTGAATCTAAAGATGATAACAAAGAACTTTTTTTGGGCGAAGCGGCAGACCTTTTATTTCATTACCTTATTTTATTGCGGGCAAAAGATTTCGACTTACAGGATGTAATTGCTGTATTGAAAAAAAGGCACAATAAATAATTTTCTTATCTTTATCTTTAAAATAAACTCTATGAAAAAAATATTTCTTTTAGCTGTTATAGCTTGCTTTACTTTAAAACTATCTGCACAGAATAACGTACGCATGACTTCCTTTTACGACTGGAACGATAAAAAAGCCTACTACCTGGTTTGGGATATTAAAACAGGTAAATCAGTTCAGTATTATTGGAACAGCGGTACTTCCAAATGGGATTCGTTTGAAATTAACCTCCCTGCCGCTCCCTTACCTGCTGTAAAAGGCAATGTTATGATGGACGTTTTTTATGATAATAACGACAGCAAAGCCTATTACCTGGTTTGGGATACAAAGGGTGGAAAATCTATACAATATTACTGGAACAGCGGTACCAGCAAATGGGATTCGTTTGAAATTAATCTTCCCGAAACACCCTTAGCGGGGGCAACCGGCGATATCGGCATGAAAATGTACTACGATACCAATGATAAAAAGGCCTATTATATTGTTTGGGACTGTAATTCAGGTAAATCCATACAGTACTACTGGAACAGCGGTACCAGCAAATGGGATTCTTTTGAAATTAACCTCCCTCCCAGCCCCCTTAATAAGTAGTTTTTTAGGGGATTTTCTTTTGCAGTTTAAGCATATTCTGTATCTTGGGGCTTCGTCATAATCCGTTTGCACCATGATTAAAAAACTTATTACGGCAAGTGTAATTTTATTTTTGCATTTGTCATTCTCCGCCCAAACCGATACGGTAAAAGTAAAAATGGCCGACGAACAGGAGGCCGAAAAAACTTATAACGCCGGGCTGCAACATTTTAAAGAAAAAAATTACAGCGCAGCTCTTGAAGCATTTACCAAAACCATTGGTCTTAAGCCAAACTTTGATAAAGCTTTTTACAATCGCGCCCTTACGTTTATTGAAATGAATAAACCACAGGAAGCCCTGGCTGATTTAGACCGTACCATTTCTTTACGCGACTCGGCCGATTACGCTTATGTACAACGCGCCGCTCTTGAAATAAAAAATGGTAAAAAGGATGAGGCCACAAAAGATTTGAATAAAGCTATTTCCGTAAATCCGAAAAATGCCGACGCATATTATCACGCCGGTGTTTTAAAAATGGAACAGACCGATTATAAAGGCGCGATTGAATTATACAATAAAGCCATTGCCAATAAATCGGATTTCTACTTTGCCTATAATGATCGGGCAAGTGCAAAAAAAATGCTGAATGATTTAGACGGAAGTATAAGCGATTATACCGAAGCCGTTATGATTTCTCCTAATTCAGCTTTTATCTACAACAATATGGGCAGCGCCCTTCGTGAGAAAAAATTGTACGATAAAGCCATTGAAAATTATACCAAAGCCATTCAGCTGAAAGCCGACTATTACATTGCTTACAACAACCGTGGCTTAGCCAAATTAGAGAAAAATGATTTAGAGGGTGCCATGGCTGATTTTACCAAAGCCGCGGAATTAAAAAGCGATTACGCATTCGCTTATAACAACCGCTCATCGGTAAACTACAAAAAGAAAAATTACCAGGCCGCTATTAATGATTGCAATAAAGCAATTCAGCAAAACAACAAATACGGCGAAGCTTATTTAAACCGCGGCATCTCTAAAGAAATGCTTAAAGATTTTAAAGGCGCCTGCGAAGATTTTAAAAAGGCCGCCTCTTTAGGAATTGAACGCGCTAAAAATTATTTTGATGTTTGCGAATAAAAAATTTAACAGTCCGGTTATGAAAAAAATATTTTTATTTCTTTTTTCATTGTGTTTAACAAGTATGTTTGCACAAAAAAACGTTGAGTTCGAGAAAGATAATTTTCCCGGCAAGAAAGATGAATTTAAAGACGCGCGCCGCAACTTTAAAGACGGAAAAGAACTTTGGGATAAAGGCATGGAAGAATACAATTTTACCTTAAACCAGATTATTTCCGAAGTAAATATGATGCCCTGCAGTCGCCGTGAATTTTTACATGCCGGTGCTGTTAACTTTGAAGCCGCCATGCCTCTGCTTGAAAAAGCACAGGCTTTTAACCCCGATAACGCTTTACTTAACTGGATGCTTGGTTTTTCCAAATTTCATTTAAAACCACAAAGTGACGAATGCATAAAATATCTCGAAAAATCTATCCTGCTAAATCCCAATGTTGATATACAAGGGCAACAACCTTACATTATGGCATGGGCCTATCATTTACATTCACGCTGGGATGACGCCCTTAAGTATTACGGTATTTACAAAATATGGCTTAACTCAAACAAAGGCGCGCCCGTGCAGTTTGAAGATGTGATGAAAAAAATAGACGAGTGCAACACCGGAAAAAAATTAATGGCTGCTCCGCTTCGTGCTTTCATTGATAACATGGGCCCGCACATCAATTCGCCTTATCCCGATTACAGTGCTTACGTTTCTACAGACGAGGGAACTTTGATTTTTACTTCGCGCCGGAAATATAAAGAGAACCAGAAAAAAGACGAAGGTGATGCCGGTTATTTTGAAGACCTTTATGTTTCTACAAAAACAAACGGAGAATGGAGTGATGCAAAAAATATGGGAGAACCCATTAACGAAGAACAATACCACGAGGCAACGGCCGGTTTATCGCCCGATGGAACTAACCTTTATATTTACGAGCATCACGGCAAAGGCGGAGGAGATGTTTTTGTGAGTCATTTAAACGGAATAGCCTGGAGCAAACCCGAAAAGCTGAATAAAAACATTAATTCTGATTACCGCGAAACAACAGTCACCGAATCATTCGACGGAAAAACACTTTACTTTATTTCTAACAAACCGGGTGGGCTCGGGTTTGGTGATATTTATATGAGCACCAAAGATGCAAAAGGAAATTGGGGTCCCGCAGTAAATGTTGGCCCGCCGCTCAATACTAAGTATGCCGAAGAGGGTTTGTTTATGATTCCCGACGGAAAAACGCTTTATTTCAGTTCTAAAGGCCCTGGTTCTATGGGCGGTTACGATATTTTTAAAACTGTTTTTGAGAATGGAAAATGGGGCACTCCGGTAAATTTAGGTTACCCTGTGAATAGCCCTGACGACGACGTTTATTTTGCAATTTCCGGTAGTGGCCGCCGCGGGTATTATGCTTCTGCAAAAGAAGGCGGTTACGGCGAAAAAGATATTTATGTAATTACTTTTCTTGGTCCCGAGAAACCTTTTGCATTAAACGGAGAAGACAATTTAATTGCGTCGGCACAGGAAGCCATCAAAGCAAAAGCCGCAGCGGCTGTAGAAATTAAACCGGTATCGCTTACTATTTTAAAAGGAACTATTACTGATGCCTTTACCAAAAAAGTTCTGGAAGCAAGCATTGAGTTAGTGGACAACGTAAAAAATGAAGTGATCGCAACCTTTAAATCAAATAGCTCAACCGGTAAATATTTAGTTACGCTCCCTTCCGGAAAAAATTATGGTATCGCGGTTAAAGCCGAAGGATATTTATTTCACTCAGAAAACTTTGACATTCCTTTAGCAACGGGTTACCAGGAAGTAATTAAAGATGTGGAGCTGAAAAATGTAGCGGTGGGAAGTATCATTGTGCTGCGTAATATTTTCTTTGATTTTGATAAAGCAACTCTGCGCCCCGAAAGTACCAATGAGTTGGAGCGATTAATTAAATTACTCAATGATTTACCCACTCTTAAAATCGAGATTTCTTCGCATACCGATAGTAAAGGTTCTGACAGTTACAACATGACTTTATCCCAGGCGCGTTCTGAATCAGTGGTGAATTATTTAATTAGCCATGGTATTGCAAAAGACAGGTTGATTGCCAAAGGTTACGGGGAAACCAAACCTATGGATACCAATGATACCGACGAAGGCCGCCAGAATAACAGGCGCTCTGAGTTTAAGATTTTGAGTAAGTAAGTTAATCCTGGTATTTATTTTTAAGTTTTTTTATTGTAAATTTGTTAGATGAATCTTCAGTCCGAAAAAATAAGTATTGCCAAAACGCTGCTTGACACAAACAGTGAGGCTTTAATAAAGCAGGTAAAAGCTATTTTAGGTATTTATAAAACAGATTTATGGGACGAATTAAGCGATTACCAAAAATCCTGTGTTAAGGAAGCCAAAGCCGAATTAGAAAAAGGAAAAGGCAAACCTCATAAAGAAGTAATGAAGAAATATAAAAAGAGGTTTTAATTACAAAACATAATTTGCTTTTATATCAGGTTAATCCGGAAAAAAAGAAGGTAGAACTGCTCTCCTTTTTTGATACACGTAAAGACCCTAAGAAAAAACCCTTTAGATAAAACTCGTTTAAATTTTGTATTTTTGCCTAAACTATTTTCCTCATGAATACCGAACTTTTAGAAAAGCCCTTAGTACAGGAAAAAGCCGAACAGCTCAGGGATTTGATTTTACATAACGACGATGTTAACACTTTTGATTTTGTAATTGAGACCTTAGTGGAAGTTTGTGGCCACAATCCTTTACAGGCTGAACAATGCGCGCATCTTGTTCACCACAAAGGCAAGTGCGGTGTTAAAAAAGGCAGTTATACAGATTTAGAACCGCTTTGCCTGGCACTTTTAAACAAAGGTTTATCTGCCACGATCGATTAAGATGAAAAAAATTATTTCGTTTTTCTTTCTTTTCGTTTTTCTTTTTGGTTGTGTTGAGCGTGTGCCTATTACGGGGCGTAAACAAATAAGTCTTATTCCGGAAAGCGAAATGATTTCGATGAGTTTAACCGAATACGGAACGTTTTTAAAACAAAATAAAACATTGGATGAAAACGACCCGCGCGACCAGTTGATAAAACGTGTGGGTAATAAAATTAAAGATGCTATTACGCAATACCTTGCCGACCACGGCAACAGCAAGCGTATTGAGGGGTTTGTGTGGGAATTTCACGGGGTAGAATCAGAAACGGTAAATGCCTGGTGTATGCCCGGCGGAAAAGTAGTTGTTTATACCGGCCTTTTACCTATTACTAAAGATGAAGCAAGCTTAGCCATTGTTTTAGGACATGAAATTGGCCACGCTGTGGCGCGCCACGGTAACGAGCGCATGAGCGAACAAATGATTGCGCAGGGTTTGGGAACCGGTTTATCAATTGCAACAATGAATAAACCCGCCGCCACACGAAATTTATTTTTACAGGCTTTTGGCGCAGGGGCGGGATTAGAACTTTTAAGTTACAGTCGTAAGCAGGAAAGCGAAGCCGATAAATTAGGGTTGGTATTTGCCGCGATGGCAGGATACGATCCGCATATTGCTGTAGAGTTCTGGAAACGTATGACTACACAAAGCAACGGACAAAAACCACCCGAATTACTCAGCACCCACCCCAGCGACGAGCAACGAATAAAAGATATTGAAGCCTTTTTACCCGAGGCGATGAAATATTATAAGAAACCTGGTTAATTTTTTGGCTTACGTTTTGTATATGGAAGTTTACCTTCTGTGCTCTTCCGGCTTTTTCCCGATAAATCGTACTTTTTCTCAACGTCGGTTAACTGTTTACGTAAAGATTTAATCTCTTCACTTAAAGAGGCAATAAGTTCAAGCTGGCTCATATATACCGATTTCTCTTCTTTGCTTAAAGATTGTATATCGTGATTATAATACCTGAAGAAATTATGATTAAGAACTTTGCTTATTTGTTGAAGAAGGCCTGTGTCCAGAGTATCTCTTTCAAATATGTCGTAGGCAACCGTACGGCTCTTATTTATGAGGCCGGCAAATTCCGTTATTGAGTAACGGAACTGATCAACGATCTCTTTTATCTTCTTGCCTATGTGGATTTTAGCCATGTTTGTAAAATTCATGGTTTTAACCCTTAGACCAGTCAATATTATGTCTATTTAATAGAACATAATGTACTATTTATTAGTACATTTGAATTTAATTATGCCGGGCCCCGGCATGAAAGTAAAGTTTTTCCTGTTGTTCTGTATAACTCTCATATTCACTTCTTGCAGACCAAAAAGTAAATATGTGATAATTAAATACGGTTGCGACCACCGTTGGAACCTGTACGAAAAATACTATTATTCCGATGAAATTATACAATCCGACAGTTGTGTGATTTTTAAAGACCTGGATAAAGTAGAACAGGTAATCTGCGATTCTTTTAAAGTCTGTGAGGATTAAAGAAAATATACAGGCCTTACCCTTTCTTTCAAACAGGATTAGTTCCCCAAAAAGGAGCAGCTTCAGAAAAGTTGATATTTATCTTTGTCATATGAGGACTTTTTTTACATTTGGTATAGAAAAACAAGGATTTACCGGAATAAAAAAAGCGAGAGATTGCTCTCCCGCTTTAGATGTTTTCACAACGGAATAATTCTTTATTATTATGGAGTATGAGATTTATTATAAACTATAAATTACATGACAAAATCTTTATCCATCAAATTAACTGATTTTGTTCAACAATTACAATCGCTTCCGGTAACCAAATTACACCGGCTGGATTCCATTCTTTCTGATCTTGCTAATCATGTGCATGATATTGGAGAATATATTGAAGCATTACAGAAAGAAGCAAAAGGCTTGGATTCAAAAAAGAAGAAAAAAGAACTGGCTGAAATAACAACATTGAAGAAACAGCTTAACTCCGTATTGAAATTGCTTTATAAAATGGATTATGATAGTCACTATATGGATAGGGCTCAACATATGTCAGGGTGTGTAATGGATAACCTAAAGGGATTAATAACTGAATTGAAAAAATGAAAAAAGCGAGAGATTACTCTCCCGCTTTAAGTTTCACTACGGCATAAGCCTTATTGTGATTTGCTTCAAAATGTAATACAAATATAAACAAATATAATTATGTCAAAAAAAATTTTGGGATTGGATTTGGGAACTAATTCGATTGGGTGGGCTTTGGTTGATAAAGAAAATAAAAAAATATTAGGAATGGGCTCTCGTATAATTCCTATGGGTTCAGATAAAATCGATTATGAAAAAGGAGCAGGTATTACAAAAAATGCCGACAGAAGAACCAAGCGTACTATTCGTAAGATGAATAAACGCTTTAAACTTCGCAGAAATAAACTCCTTTTTATTTTACATGAATTAGGAATGTTACCAAAACAATTTCAATTTAAAGAAGGAATTCCTAGGCCAAATAAAATTCAGGATTTGGAATTGTTGCCTATCAAAAAAGGAACAATGCAATTAGACTCACTAGGTCATTATGAATTGAGGGCTAATTCTATTGAAAAACCTGTTGATAATTTAAAAAATTTCGGAAAAATCCTTTATCAGTTCAATCAACTAAGAGGTTATTCCGGAGGTAATAATGACGAAGATGCAAAGAAGAAAAAAGAAGATGATATTGATGAAGAGACAGAAAAGAAAAAATATGAAGTAATTACTCAAAAAGTAACCATATTAAAAGTTGAAAAATCAAACAGAACATTTAAAGTAAAGGGAGGTAAAAATAAAGGGGAAGAACAGTTTTATTACGATGTTACTATTTCTTTTGAAAATGAAGAAATGGAAGGTTCAACAATGCTTCAAAATTTAAAGGAAAAGGAAGGGCAGGAAGAGGAATTAGAAATAAGAATTAAGCGGACAAAAAAAGAAGAGAATGTCACATTTGCTTTACCTCAAAAAACCAATTGGCGTAAACAAATGGAAGCTACCGAAGAAATACTAAAAAATGAAAACTTATTTGTCAGTCAGCTTTTAGTAAAAGATTTAAAACAAAACAAATGGACAAGGATTAGAAATAGAGTGGTTCTTCGTCATCGTTATCAAGCAGAATTTGATACGATTTGGAAAACTCAAAGTGCTAAATATCCCATTCTAAATAATTGCCCGAAAGAAACCATAGAAAAAATTGCTAAATATCTATTTCCGGGTAAAAGTGAATCACAAGAAAAATTAAGAAAAGCGGCTATCCAAGGTGGATTAAAATACATTATTAAAGATCAAGTAATCTATTATCAACGACCATTAAAACCGCAAACAGAATTAATCAGTAATTGCCAATTTGAAAAAGAAGAAAAAGTTATGGCAAATTCTCATCCACTTTTTCAGGAATTCAGATGTTGGGATCAAATCAACAGAATGTACATCACTTCTAAACAAGAAATTTACAGCGAAAGAAAAAAGAAAAACATTTTTCAATATACAGACAGGTTTTTAACAAATGATGAAAAGCAGGAAATTTATAATAAACTGCAAAATCAAAAACAATTGGGATTTGGGGAAGTGGCAAAGATTGTAAAGTTGAAAAATGACAAGACAGAATACTTGAATGGTTTAAACGTTAAAGCAAAACTTAAAGGATGTGATACCACAATCTCTATCAAAAAAATATTGGGTGAACATTTTGAAACTTTATTTGAAAAAGACAACGATATAATTGCTAAAATATGGCAAGCTATTTTTGATAATGCCAACAACGGAAGTGAATACGACCCAAAGAGTTTAAAAGTATCTTCTATATCGGAAGTTTTAAAGCCTTTAAATAATGATACAATTGCTACTGAATTAGCGTTAAAGTTGGTTCAAAATATAAAGTTTCCAAGAAAATACGCAAGCCTGTCTAAAAAAGCGATAGAGAATATTTTGTCACTAATGCAACTTAAACCTGATGTTGTTCCTGAAAAAGTAAAGAACAATTTTGAGAATGTTCAGTACCTGATAGAAACAGGAGAGATTTTAAATGAAAATCTTTTAGAAGATTACGTCATTAGTTTTGTTAAGAATAACTCTGATGCTTTACAAACAGGTGGTTTGATGTATGCTTTTGCAAGTTCTTTGGTATATGGTAAACATACTAAAGAAACGATTAAGGCTCAAATTAAAAATTATCATGAAATAAAATATGAAAATAGAAATTTGAGAAATCCTGTTGTGGAGCAAGTTGCTAACGAAACAATGCAGGTGATTAAAGCTATTTGGAAGCAGTATAAGCTCAATCCCGAAGAACTTGAAATAAAAGTAGAGCTTGCAAGAGATTTGAAAAATAGTGCAGCTGAAAGAGAAAAAATTTATAAGAGGCAAATTCGCAATAACAAAATCAATGAAACAATAAAGAAAAGGCTTGAAGAAGAAAAAATGCCTGTTACTAACGAAAATATTTTGAAATATAAACTATACGAGCAACAAAAATTTGTTTCTCCGTATTCAGGAGATATAATGGAAGTTTCGCTTTTTGCTAAATACGAAATTGACCACGTTATTCCAAAATCAAGATATTTTGACGATTCTTTTTCAAATAAGGTTTTAGTAGAAGGGTTTCTAAATGAAGAAAAGAGCAACAAAACTGCTTGGGAATATATTACCCAACAGAACTCTCAATACAAAATTCAAAGTGAGAAGTTATACCTTAAACATATAAATGAAAACTTCTTTGGGAGAAAAAAGAAAAACCTAACGCTTGAAAAAATACCGACAAATCCAGTAGAACGGCAAATAAAAGACACACAATATATTTCAGTAGCTGTAAAAAATGAGTTGGCAAAAATTGTAGGAAGCGATAAAGTAAAAACAAGTACAGGTGAAGTAACCAGTTTTTTAAGAAGCCGTTGGGGTTTGAAAAGGTTGTTTATGGAACTTACCGAAAGCCGTTTCAAACAAATGGAACTATGGGATTGGAACAAAGAAACAAATCAACCTAATACCGAATGGGTACAAAAGTATTTTGACAAAGAGAGGGAGAAACACATTTATGAAATAAAAAATTGGAGTAAGCGGTATGATCATCGTCATCACTCTATTGATGCATTAGTTGTTGCTTTGACAGAACAAAAACACATTCAACGCTTAAATAATCTAAACAAATATCTTCAAGACGAACTCACAAAAAGAAAAGATGAATTTAAGATAGAAGTAAGGGAGGATGAAAATATTATTGAGGCTTTTTTTAATTTGGAAAGCTCACGAAGAACAGAAATACAAAAACAAATAGAAAGCTCTCGTCACTTTGAAAAGCCATTTGAAGATTTAATAAAGCAAGCCGAAAAGCTATTGGAGACAATGGTGGTATCTATTAAGCCTAAAGATAAATTAGGTATAAAAGTGGATGAAAAGACAGGTAAAAAGCAATTGAAAATAAGAGCAGCTTTGCATCAGGAAACATACTATGGAAAATTAAACGGTAAGGACACGAAAACGGTAGCTATTTCAAAATTGACAACGAAAGATATTTCAAAAGTTATTGACGAGGTGATTAAAAAGGAAATTGATGTTCATAGAAAGAAATATGAATCCACGAAAGAAGCCTTTACAGGAGAAGGGCTAAAAGCCTTTAATGAAAGTAGATTTCAACGCAAAAATCCAACTGAATTAAAAGCCCCTGTTTACAAAGTAAAAGTTTGGTATAGTGCTAAAGAAGATAAAGACAGCAGTTTACAAAAACTTTATGATAATAATAACAAATTAAGCGTTGTAACAGGAGATAATTATCTTTTTTCTGTGTTAGAAAAAGAGAACAAAAATGGAAAAGAAAGATTATTTGATATTGCTTCTCTATACGATTCGGTTACGCTTGCTAACACAGCATTGAAAGAAAACAATGTTGATTTTAAACGAAAAATAGCAACAGAAAGAATTGATATAATTCGACAGGAATTGAAAAAGGATATATGGAATACACAAAAAGAATTAGGAGATAAATTTTCTAAAGCAAAAGGAAAGAAAAAAGAAGAATTACAAGATAAAATAGAAGCCATAGATGAAAACTTCCATTTAAAATTATTGTTTACGCTTCAACAAAACGATTTGGTTTATCTTCCTGAAAATGTTGATGATCCTGTTTTGAAGTTTAATAATGATGATTTTCAGGAATGGTTAAAAAAAGTCGAAAACAAAAAGAAATTCACCCAAAGAACTTATAAGGTTGTAATGTTTACAGGTAAGGATGCAAAATTCATCTCACACAATTATGCAAATACAATTAGTGTTCCAAAAGTGTGTTAATTCGTGCCCGATTACTGCACCCGATGTTTATCAATAAGTCAAAGATACATTTTGAAAGCAAATCACAACCGCAAAAACAGGCAACGCGCCAATGAACAAAGATGTTTATCAATAAGTCAAAGATACATTTTGAAAGCAAATCACAACAATTATTTCCGAATGAGGAAATTTAATATTGATGTTTATCAATAAGTCAAAGATACATTTTGAAAGCAAATCACAACTCCGGGCACGTGATTGGAAATCCTTGTATTCGCGTTAGGGATTAGCTCATTGTGCTTAGTTTTTAAAGGTTTCGCTGAATGCTGAAAAAGCATTTGTAGTGGAAATCCTTTTTGCCTGCTGCTTGCAAAAAGATTGCAACGTAAAGCCCGCCCCGACATCATTTACAAATGAAAGAAAATTTACTTGCGGGGAACGCCCAAATAATGAACAGATTCCTCGCTGAGCTACGGGGCTCGGAATGACAACAAAGTTGAAGGGAACCATCTGCCAAAAACTAAGAAAGCTTATCCGCCAGTAATTTCATCTCTACGGCGGGAGAATATTTTTCGTAAGCAATGTTATACACGGCTTGCGTAATAGGCATATCTACTTTATATTTCTTATTTATTTCGCTTACGCATTTAACGGCGTAATAACCTTCTGCGATCATGTTCATTTCTAACTGCGCCATTTTTACCGAGTAGCCTTTGCCCAGCATCGTACCAAACATTCTGTTACGGCTGAATTGCGAGTAGGCAGTAACCAATAAATCTCCGAGATAAGCGCTTGCTTTTATATCGCGGTCGATGGGGTGAACTGCTTTTACAAACCGTTCTATTTCTTGAATAGCGTTGCTTACGAGTACAGCTAAAAAATTATCTCCGTATCCCAAACCGTGACAAATTCCGCCGGCAATGGCAATTACGTTTTTTAATACAGCTGAATACTCTGTTCCGTAAATATCATCGCTTACGGCAACTTTCATATAACGGCAACGAAGCAATCCCGCTAATTGTTCGGCTTTGCTTACATCCGTACAAGCAAGTGTTAGGTAAGATAATTTTTCTAAAGCAACTTCCTCTGCGTGACATGGCCCGGTAACAACGCCAATTTGATTTAGGGGAACTTCAAAAACTTTATTCAGGTATTCGCCCACAATTAAATTATACTCGGGAATAATACCTTTAATGGCTGAGAAAACTATTTTTTTTTTCAGTAAGTCTTTAGGAATATCTTTCAGTACATCATTGCAAAAAGCAGAAGGAACAGCCAACACAATTATATCGGAAGCTTCAATACATTTATTTAAATCAGAAAAAAGTTTAAGATTCCCCGGCGCAAACTCAACCGAACTTAAATAGCGCGGGTTGTGATTAAATTTAGAAATATAATCCGCATCTTCACTTTTACGAATGTACCAGTTAACTTCTTTTAAATTATTACCCAATAATTTTGCAAGAGCCGTTGCCCAACTTCCGTTTCCTATAACTGCTACGTTTTTACTCATATTTTTTTACTCCCGCCTTGGCGGGACCAAGACGCCAAGTTTATTTTTTTCATTACAAATCACCAAACACTTCGCGCCTCCGCGTCTTGCGGTTCAGTTTGTTTGTACTATTTGTTCATCGCGCAGAGCTTGCTCCGCCTTCATTTTTTGATAAAGCCTGGCCACCGTTACCACGTCTTTCTGGCAATAGGTTTTTATGCGTTCAATATTTTTTTCTTCGTAATACACTTTGGATACCTGGCTTCCGTCAATATCATCCTTTGGAGTAGGAATATTAAACACAGCAGCTAATAAATTAAGCGAGGTATAATTTTTATAATCGCCGAATTTCCAAAGCTCCATTGTATCCAGGTGCTGAATTTCCCAGGGCTTTTTCCCTTGTAAATCTAAAATTTCAGGCAAATTAATTTCGTTAATTAAAAATCTCCTGCACAAAAAAGGAAAATCAAATTCCTTTCCGTTATGCGCGCAAAGTCGCTGAGTTGGCTCGATAAAATGCTTGTCCAACATTTGTTTAAAATCCTTCAGAATTGTTTTTTCATCATCGCCGTAAAAAGACCTCATCCGGAATTCTTTTCCGTTAAAATAGCCTACGCAAATGCAAATTACTTTTGCAAACTCGGCAAATATTCCTGCTTTACTGTATTGCTGCTCGGGCGTAGTTTCCTTATTATACTGGTATTTTAAATCCCAGAGTTTTTTAAAGGGTTCTTTCAGGTCGGCATACTTATAAACGAGCGGTGCCGTTTCTATGTCTAAAAATAAAATGTTGTGGGTGTTGATTTGTTCCATTCTTATTTAATCATTACTCCTTTCTTATTGAGGAAAGGTATTGTTACAAAATTACTTTCGCAAATGCTCTCGGGCAAAAACACAAATTTTTTATCATATATGGTTTTGTTGATGTAAAAGCTTACCCAATATTCGTTGGCCAAACCAAAGACATCTTCAATAATGGGTTCTATTTTAGAAAATTTATGTGCTTCTAATTTCTCAATATAATGCCTCAGTTCTGAAGTACGCAAATTGCGGTTATCAATTTCTCCATAGCCTTGCGAACTTACCAAAACATTTTCGAGAGTATCGTTTTTAAGGTTTACCAAATACACCATCCATCCATTCTCGTCGTCTATCATTTCGGGCACTACGGCAACAGCAATGTCTTCGGCTCTATGTATTAAATCCTCAGCGCGCACGAAACAAATTTATATAAACTTATCGATTAACTGCATTGTTTTTTAATTTAATGGACAGATACTTGTCTTCTAAATCTTTTCTCAATTCCTCTTTTTCATTAAATTTTTTTGGGAGCTTTACAGCTCCGTATATTCTCTTTAATTTATCAGATAGTTTTGCCATATTGAACCTATTTAATTTAACTACCAAACTTTAAAATTATCTAAAATTTCGCAGTCAAACAAAGCGGCAAAATATTTTTTAAGTTTTTGTTTGACCTCGCTCATTGGTATTTCACGGCCTAATTCTTTTTGCAGGGAGGTAACCTGTTTACCGGTAATTCCGCAGGGCACAATGTGACTGAAATAATTTAAGTCGGTATTAATATTAAAACCTATACCGTGCTTTGTTACCCAGCGACTACAATGCACGCCAATAGCACAGATCTTCCGTGCCTTAGCAGGATTACTCGCGTCGAGCCATACGCCTGTTTCCTTTTCGCTGCGGCCCGCTGTAATTCCGTATTCTGCCAATGTAAGAATAACTGCTTCCTCGAGCATGCGCAGGTATTTATGTATATCGGTATAAAAATTCTCTAAATCTAAAATGGGATACACCACCAATTGTCCGGGTCCGTGATAAGTAATATCACCGCCCCGGTTTATTTTATAATATGTGGCATTTATGTTCTTTAAAAAGGTTGCGTTCACTAATAAATTATTCTCGTCGCCGCTTTTCCCCAACGTATACACATGCGGATGTTCAACAAATAATAAATAATTATCAGTAATTTTTTGTTCGGGGTCCGGTAAATTACGGTTTCGGGTTTTTACAAAAACTATTTTTTTCTGTAATTCTTCCTGGTAATCCCAGGCAGCTTTATAATCGCGCAGGCCAAGGTCTTCAAATAAAACCCGTTTATTTTTAAGGGGCATGTTAATCGTCTGCCGGTTCGGCAGCCTTTTTAAATCCGGCTTTTCTCGCTTTCAGTTTTTTGGGCCAGATAATATTTATAAGCTGGTTATCTTTTGTAATAAGCGTTTTGCTGATACCATTGGTTACAGTGACATTTTTTTCGCTTTCGTTTTTCCAAACACGCACTACCTGATCGTAAGTACCATCATCCAACAAAATATAAAACGATTCTACTTTTTTATCTTTTACAATGGCTTTGCCTTCAAAACACTCGGCAGAGGCTCCGTGACGAAAAGTTATAATTACATCTGTATAGGGGCCATCGTGTACTTCATCCGCGCCGCGTTCTTCAAACTTTTGTGACCATTTATTGTAACAGTTCAGCTCGGTTACTTTAACTATTTCCTGTGCCCAGGTTAAGGATGAAACGAACAATGCCAGGAGCGTAATAATTTTCTTCATAAACTCAATTTTTATAAGGTTTACATAAACCTTGCCAAAATAGTTTGTTACTTTTATATCCGTTAAAATTAGAAAAAGTTTTCTTATTTCAAAACTATGCTTGTAAAGACCTTCGGATGCGCCGTACACGGTATTTTAGCCACAAAAGTTACCATAGAGGTGGATATGGTAGCGGGCGTTAATTTCTATCTTGTGGGGCTGCCCGACAGTGCCGTTAAAGAAAGTCACCAACGTATAGAAGCTGCTCTTAAAAACACGGGTTACCGAGTTCCTGGTAAACAAATTACCATAAATATGGCTCCGGCCGATATTAAAAAAGAGGGTTCTTCGTACGATTTACCCCTTGCTTTGGGCATTTTAGCCGCTTCGGGGCAGGTTTTACTCAATAATTTAGAAGATTATGTGATTATGGGCGAACTCTCTCTTGACGGGGAGATACGCCCCATTAAAGGGGTTTTGCCAATTGCCATAAAGGCCAAACAGGAGGGTTTTAAAGGGGTGATTGTTCCTTCTGCAAACGCTCCAGAGGCTTCGGTAGTTGAAGGTTTAAATGTGTATGCCGCACCACATATTAAAGATGTGATCAGCTTTTTTATGGGTAATGAAAGTGCCCTGGAAAGGCTGAAGTTTAATGCCGAAGAGATTTTCAGCAATAACACCACTCTTGAAATTCCGGATTTCAGTGATGTAAAAGGGCAGGAAAATATTAAACGCGCTTTTGAAATTGCCGCTTCGGGCGGACATAATGTTTTGCTTATCGGCCCTCCGGGAGCGGGAAAAACGATGCTCTCAAAAAGATTGCCTTCAATTCTTCCTCCACTATCTTTGGATGAAGCGCTTGAAACAACAAAAATTCACAGCGTTGCCGGAAGGCTGGGAAAACAAACCGGATTAATTACACAACGCCCATTCAGAAATCCGCATCATACAATTTCGGATGTGGCTCTTGTTGGCGGCGGAGCAAATCCGCAACCGGGAGAAATTTCGATGGCACATAACGGAGTTTTATTTTTAGATGAGTTGCCCGAATTTAAAAGAACCGTTTTAGAAGTCATGCGTCAACCCATGGAAGACCGCAACGTTACCATCTCTCGCGCAAAATTTTCAGTTGAGTATCCTGCCAGTTTCATGTTGGTGGCAAGTATGAATCCTTGTCCTTGTGGTTATTATAACCATCCCGAAAAAGATTGTGTTTGCGCGCCGGGCGTGGTACAAAAATACTTGAATAAAATTTCTGGCCCATTATTAGACCGTATTGATATACATATTGAAGTTACTCCTGTTCCATTCGGAGAATTGAGCCGCGTACAACATTCTGAAAAAAGTAATGAAATACGTGAGCGTGTAATTAAAGCAAGGGAAATTCAGAGAAAACGTTTCGAGAAATTCGAAGGCGTGTACAGTAATTCACAAATGAGCACTAAAATGCTGCAAACTTTTTGCGATTTGGACGATGCCTGCAAAACACTTTTAAAAAACGCGATGGAGCGCTTAGGCTTATCGGCCCGGGCATACGACCGCATTTTAAAAGTAAGCCGCACTATTGCCGATCTGGAAGCCAGCGAAAACATTTTACCGAATCATATTGCAGAAGCCATTCAGTACAGAAGTTTGGATAGGGATAGCTGGGCAAGTTAGTTAGAAGCATAAGGAGTAGTATAAAGTTTAAGAATTGGGCAAGGTAGGATTACACTACTCCACTCTCCAATAATTTAATTCCACATTTATCCGCATCAATCTCTGCTTCTATACCAAGGGGCATAGTATATTTATTTTCTATATGGCCAATCATCGCGCCATAAAATGCGGGAATGCCAAGTGGTTTAATATGTTGTTCTAAAACTTCTTTCAGTAAAAAAGCTTTGGCAGGTTCTTCCGCATCGCACTTAACGCATTTACCAAAAACAAAACCACTTATGTTTTGCAACACACTTGCTAATTTTAATTGAGTAAGCATGCGGTCGATTGAATACGGCTCTTCTTTTGCTTCTTCCAGGAATAAAATTTTATTTTTCCAGTTGGGCAAGTATTCCGAACCGATTATTCCCGCAAGCACAGTGAGATTTCCCCCGATCAAAATTCCTTTTGCTTTTCCGGGTGTAATAATGTACGGTTTGTCATCATCCTTTTCGGGATACGCGTATGTTACGGATTCCTTTTTCATCAGCACACGTTTTATATAATCCGTACTGAAATCATTCCATCCGCTGTTACCAACGGGGCCGTGAAAGGTTACCAACCCCGTTTTACTATTGATAGCGATGAGCAAAGAAGTAATATCACTGAAACCCATAATTACTTTAGGGTTTTTCTTTATTAAATCATAATTTAATTTATCCAGGATTCTTGCGCAGCCCCATCCTCCTTTCATGCAAAAAATCCCGCTGACTTCTTTGTCTGCAAAGAAATTATTTAATTCCTCCGCCCGCAATTCATCTTTACCTGCAAAATATCCGTGCTTTTCTTTCAGTGTTTGTCCGGTTTTTACTTTAAATCCTAGCGACTCAACAATACTTATAAATTTTTGAACCTGCGCATCATCCCACACTGCTCCCGCGGGAGAACAAATTGCAATTGTATCTCCTGGTTTTAAAGCTTTTGGTTTTATTGTTTCCTGAAGAGGATTTAGTATTTGTTCCGCAATTGTATTATTCGAAAGTAAAGGTCCGCCAAGTAATACAGTTCCTGTTACCTTAAGAAATTGCCTTCTGTCTTTCATTACAGCTTATCGCTGAATTACAATTCTGCTAACCGACAATTGTTTTCCTGAAGTAAATACTTTAACATAATAAATTCCGCTTGCCAAATCAGAAATACTGATTTTATTTTGTGTTTCGCCAATGTTAATTTGTTTAACTGTTTCTCCCAGTGTATTTATTATTTCAACATTATTGTTTCCTTGTTTATCCAAAATAATAGTCAAAAAATCATTGGCAGGGTTCGGATAAATTCCAAAATTACCGATTGCGCTTTCTTTTATTCCGATTTGCCTGTTGTTAACAATATTGGATTTTGATTTTATAATAGCACCCATAGCGCCATTACTCTCGCGCATAGTTGCCGTGCAGGAAATTCCCCAAACAGTTTCCACGCGCCAGCTTGCCGTTGTTTGAAATGAAGTATAGTTCGGGTCATTCAAAATATTTTGGGTGCCCGCCGTGGTACCGATCTGTTGCCAGTTACCATTAGATAAATTGTCGCGCATTAAAAGATAACTGGTAACCGGATTCGGCGTATTCTGAATAGTATAAGTATTCCAGGTAAATGTTCCGTTATTATGCGCAATAAATATAGTGTTATGAAAATTACTTTTCGTGCTTTCACTTCCGCAGGAATCCACTGCCGAAATCTTATAGCGCTTGGTAGTTATGTTGGGATTCGCCATCAATGTATCATGGTCATGATACTCACTTAACGAATCGTAATTAACCGCTGCAATCAGGGTGTAGTTATTTGTAATATCTTCTCTGTAAATATTAAAATACGCAATGTGGCTCAATCCTGTTTTATTCCATAGTAAAATATTGTGCGATGAAAGCGAATCAACCGTAACCATACAAAGTTGTGAAACCGGTGTTACCAGGCCAACATTTACCGAAGCAGAAATAGGGCAATTATTGGCATCGTGGGCATTTACAGAATAAGTTCCGGCTGAAAGATTAAACGCTGTATCATTGGTAGTAGTGTTTGACCATTGATAAGTATAGGGTGAAACCCCTCCGGCAACTGCTGCCGATGCCTCACCGGTTGAAACTCCGCAAAGCGATCCGGCAGTGCTTGTACTTATACTTAAAGCACTTGGCTCGGTAATTACCGCATTAGAAAACGTATTACAATTTTTTGAATCGGTAACAGAAAAAAGATAATTACCCGGACAAAGATTGGAAATATTTGTAGTAGTGCTGTTACCTGTGTTGTTCCATAAATACGTATATGGCGTCGTACCTCCCGATGCAATTCCGGTTAAGCTGCCATTGCATGCGCCATGGCATTTTACATTCTGCGAAGAAATAATCCCGGCAATTAATTGCTGAGGTTCGTTTACAGATACCGCTAATGTTTTTGTACAGTTATTTGTATCAGTAATTGTTAACTGATAAAATCCTCCGCTTAAGTTAGAGAGATTGGGGGTGGTGGCTTGCGTTGTCCATTGGTAATTGTAACCGGGAGTTCCTCCGCTTACAGTAACATGAATGCTGCCGTTATGCATGCCGAAACACGTTACATGTGTTACGGTATATGTTGTGGCAAGCGCTGGTGGCTCAATCACGTTAAAAGTATCCAATTCTACACATGCTTTATTATCTGATATTCTTACAACATAAATTCCTCCGGGTATATTTAATAAATTTTGCGAGTTGGTTCCATTCGACCATTTGTAAGAATAAGGAGATGTTCCGCCCGAAGGGTTGAGTGTCACCGAGCCAAAAGTTCCGTGACATAATGGTTTTGTTATAACTCCGTTTGCTTGTATCGCCGGGCTGCTTTTTGTAAAGGTAGCGCTTGGAAACACCGTTATGGCCTGATTATAAACCGGAGAGATTGTTTCGGTTGCTGCTGATAAGGTCTGGCTCACAAAATTCGGTGTCCAGGTTGTTACAGGTAAAGTACCGATTACATCATAGCAACCTGTAGAATTACCTGCGGTATCTATACTATAGATATATAGTTCCTGATAGCTGCCACTATATCCCAACGCAACAATATTAGTTGAAACGTCTTCACCTATTGCCGCTATACTTCCACTATTGGAATATCCGAAAGAGCGGGTTAGTTTAACATTTCCGGAAGGGTCAAGAATTGAAATCATGTTTTTAGGAATTGCATCCACAACCTGGTTTGAGTTGGCAATGTGTAAGGCCAGATTTCCGTTACTTAATCCGATTAACTGACAACCCTGGCTGTTATCTGCTATTGATTTTGCCCATAACAAATTTCCGTTTTGGTCTAAACGCATATATGTTGTGCCCGTGTAAGACTGCCCTTCCCCTGCAATAAGAATTTCATTGGCAGATGTAAGGTTCAAAGAAATAGGAGAAATTGCGGGCGATCCAACTCCCCCGACACTTGTTTGATAAGTTTTAGTCCATAAAACATTTCCTGCCGGGTTAAACATAATCAGAAACAGGTATTGCGGAGTTCCGTTGTTTGCATATGTAGTTCCTAAAACGAGTATATTTCCTGCAGAAGTAATTTTTACAGCCGTTGGGTTAACATTATAAACGTTTGTGCCGAACCAGGATGACATGTCAATTGATTTCGTAAAAACAGGTGTTCCGGATGAATCTAATTTGCCAATTAAAGCGTGGCCACCGTTAGCCCAGTAATTTGAGCCCATGCAAAAAACATTTTGGATCCCATTATCGGTAACACTTAATCCGTTCCAGTTTCCTCCCGCCGGAAGAACTATTTTTCTTTGCCATTTTCTTACCCCCATGGCGCTGAATTTATGGATTACGAGGCTGTCGCTGCCTGGAGAATAAAACCCGTATACAGAGCCATCGCTGGTGGCGGTTAATTGTGAAAAATTTGAGGTGTTCGGGAGTTTTGTAAAAACGGTATCTCCCTGCGAATTAATTCTTAAAATATTATTTCCGCCGAGCATACTCCTGTATCCGAATATAAAATTCTTGTTCGCTGTATAAGCTACGCCAAACGTGCTCATAATATTATTTCCGCCGCCGGATAAAGACGATGTTTGTTTTACGTTTACTACCTGCGCGTAGTTAAAAACAAATTGAATTGAGAAAAGAAAAGATAGTAGTTTTTTCATAGGGTTATTATTTGAATAGCTAATATAATATAAAATACGAAACGGGCAAAGTATAAAAACAGAAAATTCCTATTTACAATTGCAATTTTTTGCGATTGTAATGTCTTGTAACTCAGAAGTAGTATTACAATCGGCTACCAACAATGTGAACGACGGTACAACACTTTTTGCACTCTCAAGCACGTAGGTACCGCAAGGCTCGGCATGTACTTCGCTCTTATCGTAATTTACGTAGCAATCGCGTACGGCTTTCATAAAAAGTGTATCGGTAGTTAATCCTAAGCAATTTAATTTACAGCGATGCGCATCGCTGATTTTCCAAACCTGTAAAGCGAGTTCCTGCGCTTTGCGTTCGTTTAAACCGGCGCAGCCTTTTTTATTTAAAATCGTAATTAAAATCGTAAGGCCCAGAATGAATCCTATTCCGTAAAATTTTAACCGTTGTTTAAAGTTCATAAATACAAATAATGAGGCACGAATATACGAATAAGGTACTGGCTTCGAAAGTTAAGCCACAGATTACGCGGATTTCGCAGATGTATTTTTAGGCTCGGTTTTAGTAAAAGAAAAATCCCCTACTCATGGCAGGGGATCAATTCCGAACTCTACAACATTCTTATCCCGAAGCTATCAGGACTGCATTTACTAATGTTCGCCTCCGTCATGTTCATCGGGGCCAAGAGGAACCGTTTGCGGAACGAAATCATCTTCATGTCCCGGCTTGCTGTAATCATAAGCCCAACGGTGTACCTCCGGTAAAGCACCTGGCCAGTTACCGTGTATGTGCGCCATTGGCGTTGTCCACTCAAGTGTGTTGGATTTCCACGGGTTTTGCGGAGCTCTATCGCCACGGAACATACTGTAGAAGAAATTAATTAAGAATATCACCTGGCCGAATGCCGCAAGAATTGCGAAGCCTGTAACCAATTCGTTAATGTCAATTAAATTATCAAACATCGGGAAGTTACTGTTGGTATAGTAACGGCGCGGCACACCGCTCATTCCCAGGAAGTGCATCGGGAAGAACACTCCGTACGCACCGATAATAGTAATCCAGAAATGTACATAGCCTAATTTTTTATTCATCATGCGCAGAAACAGTTTCGGGAACCAATGATATACCCCTGCAAACATTCCGAAGATGGCAGATAATCCCATTACAATGTGGAAGTGAGCCACAACAAAATACGTATCGTGAATGGTAATGTCAAGTGTTGAGTCGGCAAGAATGATACCCGTTACACCTCCTGTTATGAAAGAAGAAACCAATCCGATAGAGAACAACATGGCCGGAGTGAATTGTATATTCCCTTTCCACAAAGTAGTAATGTAGTTAAACGCTTTTACGGCAGAAGGAATCGCAATTAAGAGTGTTGTAAATACGAATACAGAACCTAAGAACGGATTCATACCCGTCATGTACATATGGTGACCCCAAACAATAAACGATAAGAAACCGATTGCAAGCATAGAACCAATCATCGCACGGTAACCGAAAATTGGTTTGCGTGAGTTGGTAGAAATAATTTCGGATGTAATACCTAATGCGGGTAATAATACGATGTACACCTCGGGGTGACCTAAGAACCAGAATAAGTGCTCAAATAAAATCGGGCTACCACCGGCCTGTTCCATCGGGCGGCCGCCGATATAAATATCAGAAAGGTAAAAGCTTGTTCCCATTGAGCGGTCGAAAATTAATAACAAAGCCGCAGATAAAAGCACGGGGAAAGAAAGCACACCTAAAATAGCAGTGATGAAGAACGCCCAGATAGTAAGTGGCATACGTGTCATTTTCATTCCTTTTGTTCGCAGGTTTATTACGGTGATGATGTAATTCAAACCACCTAATAACGCGGATACAATGAAAAGGGCCATTGATACCAACCACAAAGTCATACCTAATTTAGAACCAGGCATTGCTTCGGGTAAAGCAGATAAAGGAGGGTAAATTGTCCAACCACCGGATGCAGCTCCGTCTTCAACAAATAAAGAACCTAACATAAGGCAAGTTGAAACGAAGAAGAACCAATAAGAAAGCATATTTAAAAATCCGGAGGCCATATCGCGTGCACCAACCTGGTAAGGAATAAGCAGGTTACTGAAAGTTCCGCTTAATCCACCTGTTAATACAAAGAACACCATGATGGTTCCGTGAATTGTTACAAGTGCCAAGTATGCGTTCGGGTCAAGAATTCCGTCTTTACCCCATTTTTTACCCATGATGGCTTCAATGAAAGCGAACTTTTCGCCGGGCCATGCTAATTGCAAACGGAAAATGATTGACATAACCATTGCAACAACAGCCATGATAACCGCCGTAACCAGGAACTGGCGGGAGATCACTTTGTGATCCATACTGAAAACGTATTTGCTCACAAATGTTTCATGGTGTTCGTGATGGTCATGCGCGTGATCGTGATCATGCGCCGTATGGCTGTGTTCTAAAACTCCCGAGTGTGTATTGTTTCCCATTATTACAGGTTTTAATCTTTGTAAATTATTTTGAAGCTGTTGCTTTTTTAATAGTTGGTTGCTTGGCTATCCATGCTTCGTAATCTTTCGGCTCATCCACTACAATTTTCATTTGCATGTTGTAGTGTGATGCGCCGCAAATTTTGTTGCATAATACAAGGTAATCAAATTCAATCGGGTCTTCGCCGCGTTTTACACGTATGGCGTTAATTTCATCAATGTTGCGCATCACCTGTGGATCTTTACGCATTTCTGCTGTTGTAATAGTTGGCTTAAACCGGAACGCAGTTACCTGGCCGGGTACGCAGTTCATTTGCGCACGGAAGTGCGGCATGAATGCACTGTGAATTACATCGCGCGAGCGGAATTGAAAAACAACTTCTTTTCCTTTCGGAATATGAAATTCATTTTTCACTAAAATATCGTCGTTGTGCGCAACATCATTTGTATCCAAACCAACAGGATTGCTTCCGCTAATCTGCATATAATCATCAATACCGAATTTATTGTCTTTCCCGGCGTAACGTGCGGTCCAGTCAAATTGTTTTACGTATAATTCTACTTTTATCGGATTAGGGTCGTTATCGCGTGCCATAATTTCGTTCCAGTATTTTAATCCGAATACGATAATAAACGCAAGTCCTATGGCAGGAATAATCGTCCACAACATTTCAAGTTTGTTGTTGTGCAGGTAGTAGGTTGCCTTATGATTATCCCTTCCGTAATATTTCCACGCAAAGAAGAAAAGGAAAATACTGGTAAGAACAAAAACCACGATGATAATCCAATAATTTACATTTAACAGCCAATCTATTTTTACTCCATGCTCGGATGCAGAAACAGGAAGAATGCGGTCGCCGCCAAAACGATAAATCTGCCATACAAAAAACCACATGAAGGCAAGAAAGAAACACATCATTAAACGTCCGTTTAAACGATTATCACTCTCGGTGGGGTGCCACTCTTTCTGGGTTTTTAAATCGCGCGACAGCTCAACAACTTTAAACAATTGGTTTAAGGCTATACACAACAATAAAAGGGCTACGATGTACAACAGTATCATTTTATTTCGGTTTTAAATTTTTATTCTTTTTAAAATTATCTCTCTGTTCGTTTAATTACTAAGTACTGTGATGTAAAGCTTCCTCGAGGAATGGGTGGTTTTTAACCAACAATGGACGCTTGGTTAAATTGTTCAGCACCACATGCAGGAACAAACCTAAAAAGCCGGCAAAAATTCCGAACTCCATCCAACTTAAACCCGTCCAGTGATGGCCAACCGTTCCGGGCATTACAATCATTACAACATCTAAGTAGTGGCCGATGAAAATAATAATACCTACAAACATCAGGAACCAGAAATTACGTTTTGCATCGCGGCTCATTAAGATAACCATCGGGCATGCAAAGTTGATGAAGAATACAGTCCACATTAAAGGCTTATAATTTTCCCAACGTTGCTGGAAGTAAATAATCTCTTCTGGAATATTTGCATACCAGTACAGCATGAACTGAGAAAAATATAAATACGTCCACAAAAACGAAATGGCAAACATCCACTTACCCATATCGTGAATAGTGCTCTCGGTAACAAATTCCATATAACCTAATTTTTTCAGGTACACGATAATTAAAACCATTGCGGTGATTGCGCTCACCCACATACCTGAGAAAATATACCAGCCATATAGGGTAGAGAACCAATGTACATCAATGCTCAATAACCAATCCCAGGCCGAGGTAGAAGAAGTAACAGCGAAGATAACCATAAACCATGCTCCTAATTTTACATTTTTCCAGTGGCGGCTGTGATCATGTTCGTTATCCGCATCCAATGAATTTTTACGAAGTTTCCAGGTAAACCATGTCCATGCAACCATATAAGCAATGGTACGTACCCACCAAAAAATACCGAAGTACCCGGATTTAGCTTTAATAAGCGCGTCATGCTCAACCATTTCTTTGTCCATCCACGGATAAATATGGTGAACGCCTAACTGACCGAGAATAAACATCAACATCATCAAACATAAACCCCAGGGTAAAAACCAGGCAGTTGCTTCAATCACGCGTTTAATCGTAGTGGCCCATCCTGCTTCGGCAGCATATTGCAATCCTAAAAAGAAAGCAGCAGCCAAACCAATTGCCATAAAGAAAAAGCAATTGATAAAAATATTTGCCCACGCGCGGTTGTGACTATAATGCGTATCAGCCTCAGCGGGATGATCGCAAACAAAAGCGGCAATTAACGAAACAACACCCACGCCCATTAACGCGTAGGTAAATGTTTTTGCTTTTTGCGGAAATGTAAAGTTTAAATTACTCATAATTCCTTCGGTGTTTTATTTTTTTTCTTCTTTTTTAAGTTCGGCAACAACAACCGGTGCTTTTGCAGCAGCAGAATCTGCAGCTGCTTTAGGCCCTTGTAATTTTTGTACATAATGCACCAGCTTCCAACGCTCTTCGGCACTCAGTTGGCTTGCATGTGAACCCATCATTCCTTTTCCGTGTGTGATAGAATAGAAAATTTTTCCTTCCGGTAAGTTTTTCAACGTACCATCGTACGCCGGAGGGGCGCCGGGTAATTTCAATCCCACTTTTCCATCTCCGTGACCTGCATCACCGTGGCAATGCACACAAAATTTGCTGTACAAAACTTCTGCATCTTTTAACACCGCATCGCTGTTAGGAATCGGGTTTTTTAAATACAGACCTGCTTTTTCGTAATCCATTCCGGGAGGTATTGCAGGCATGTGGCCACGAGCAATGGTTCCGGCAACGGGTTGTTTGGCGGTCATTAAAGTATCGCCGTTTAATATGTGTGTTGAGTAATATTCTAACGAAGGCGATCGGTACATGTCTGGCATGTATTCGTAACCCGGACTGTTAGGCGCGTTACTGCACGAGCTTAAACCTAAGGCGGCAACAGCGGCTACCGCAAAAGTTTTTAAGTTTATGATTGTTGCAAATTTCATCTCTCTGAAAGTTTATCTTTAATAAGGTAATTTTTCTGTTACTGTTCCTTTTTGGTTTACTTCGATAGCACCGGCGGCACGAAGAACTTTTTCTGCTTCGCCCGTTTTTTCTTCCGGTAATTCAAGTAAAATCAAAAATTTATCGTTGGTAGTTCTTGGGTCTGGATTTTTTGCTCTTGCGCCCGGTACCAACATACAACGCAATAAATATGTTAATGCCATTCCGTGTCCTGCACAAAATACAGTTGACTCAAATGTGATAGGAATAAACGCGGGAACGTTATAAATATACATCCAGCTTGGTTTGCCACCAATATCGGTAGGCCAATCGCTTACCATCATATACCACATCATTAATGTTGCTAATCCGCAACCGGTAAGTCCGTATAAAAACGCGCATATTGCCAAGCGCGTGCGGGGCACTCCGATGATGGGGTCAATTCCGTGAATAGGGAAAGGTGAAAAAACTTCTTTCACTTTAATTCCGGCTGCTTTCAGTTTTCTGCAAGCATCCAGCAAAGGAACTTCATCGTCGTAAACGCCGTGAATTACTTTTTTTGTTATTACTCCTGCCATATGATTATTACAATCTTTTTATTAAACAATTAGTGTGCGGGTGCATGGGAATGTGAGTGCGCTTCCGCATCTTTCTTTTGCTTTTCTCCTGAAATTTTTAAAATGGTTTTTAATTCTGACTGTGCAATCACAGGAAAATATCTTGAGAATAACAGGAAGAAGAAAAAGAACATCCCGATGGTTCCGGTAAAAATTCCGATATCTACAAATGTCGGGTGATACATGTTCCAGGTTGAAGGAAGGAACGTACGGCAAAGTGTAGGAACGATAATTACGAAACGCTCAAACCACATACCGATATTAACTACGATAGATAAAATAAACGTAGCAACTAATGAAGTACGTATTTTTTTGAACCAGAAAAGTTGCGGCGATACCACGTTACAAGTCATCATACACCAGTATGCCCAAGCGTACGGGCCGGTTGCACGATTTAAGAACGCGTATTGCTCAAACTCAACGCCTGAGTACCACGACATAAATAATTCGGTTAAGTAAGCAACACCAACGATTGAACCTGTTACGATGATAACGATGTTCATATACTCAACGTGTTTTACTGTGATGTACGCCTGCAAATTATAAATGCGACGAACGATAAGCATCAATGTTAGTACCATTGCAAACCCTGAGAATACGGCACCGGATACGAAATAAGGAGGGAAAATCGTTGTGTGCCAACCCGGAAGGATTGAAGTGGCGAAGTCGAACGATACTATCGAGTGAACCGAGAATACAAGCGGAGTAGATAAACCTGCAAGAACTAAAGATACCTCTTCAAAACGGCTCCAGTGACGAGCGCTTCCGCCCCAACCGAATGATAACAAGCTGTAGAATTTTTTCATGAAAGGACTGATTGCACGGTCTCGAATAGTTGCAAAATCAGGAATTAAACCGATATACCAGAACACTAATGAAATGGTGAAGTAAGTTGATACCGCGAATACGTCCCATAAAAGTGGCGAGTTAAAGTTTGGCCACAACGAACCGAACTGGTTAGGTAAAGGGAATAACATGTAGTCTAACCAAACCCTACCAGTATGAAACAATACGAAAATAGCGGCGCACATTACAGCGAAAATAGTCATCGCTTCTGCAGAACGGTTAATCCCTAAACGCCATTTTTGACGAAAAAGTAGAAGTACCGCAGAGATAAGTGTTCCGGCGTGACCGATACCAATCCACCATACAAAGTTGGTGATATCCCATGCCCAATCAACGCCATTGTTTGAACCCCAAACACCGATACCCACACCGATGGTATAAGCTAAACAGCCCAAACCCCAAATGAAAGTAAGTGTGGCAATGGTAAAAAGCACATACCAGGCTTTTCCGGTTTTTCCTTCCACCGGTTTGATAATGTCATCCGTGATTTGACTATAGGTTTTGTTTCCTAAAATCAGCGGCTCTCTTATTTGCGATTCTGCGTGCATATTAATTAATTCTTAATTCCTAATTCTGAATCCTTAATTTATTATGAATGTGCTTCTTCTTTTTTCTCTTCTTTCTTTTCTTCTGCTTTTGTTTCAGCAGCTTCTTCAGCTTCCCAAACAATTTCTTCTTCCTGATTACGAACTTTTACCAGGTAAGAAACAGTTGGTTTAATCCCAATCTCTTCTAACAGGAAGTAGTTACGCTCATCTTCGCGCAGTTTAGCAACCTTTGATTCTGTATCGCTTAAATCACCAAAAATAATTGCGTTTGTAGGACAGGATTGCTGACAGGCCGTTTTAATTGCTCCATCCTGTAAAGGTTTACCTTCTTTTTTAGCAGATAATTTACCGGCTTGTAAACGTTGAGCACACATAGAACATTTTTCCATTACCCCACGGCCACGTACAACCACATCCGGATTTAATACCATACGGCCAAGGTCTTGTTGTATTGGATTTATTGTTGCGTATGTTGGATTGCCATTGTAGTTATACCAGTTAAAACGACGAACTTTAAAAGGGCAGTTGTTCGCACAATAACGTGTGCCGATACAACGGTTATAAGTCATTTGATTTAAACCTTCGTTGCTATGATTGGTTGCAAGAACCGGGCAAACTGTTTCGCAAGGTGCGTGATTACAGTGCTGGCACATGATTGGTTGGAAAGTTACTTTAGGATTATGAGAAGGATTTTCCATTCCTAAATACATCTGGCGCGAACCGGTATGCTCTTCTTCCGCTTTCATGCGGGTCATATCGGATGTATAATAACGGTCGATACGCAACCAGTACATATCACGCGTACGCATGATTTGATCTTTACCAACAACAGGTACGTTATTTTCTGAAGAACATGCTACAACGCAAGCCGCGCAACCAATACATGAATTCATGTCAATGGTTAATCCCCATTTGTGACCGGGGCGGTCGTGTGCTGCCCATAAGTCAACTTCATTAATCGGAAGCTTGCCTGAGTGCGTTGCTAATTCTGTTTTCGGATTGTTAGAAGCGGCGTCTTTTTTATACTGTCCTAAAGATGTTTCGCGCAAAATCCACTCTTCGCGGCCCATGATGGTGTGCTGAATTTGTGTGGCAGCGAATGTGTATGATTTATTGGCGTTGGCAACACTTACCTCAGCCGAAATATTTTGAACTGTATCATTTGAAATAGTACAGAAATCGTAAGCATTTGCTCCTGCTACAAGAGTGGCAACCTGCATGGTTTCTGCTTTACGTCCGTAACCAAGTGCAACACCAATAGTTCCTTTTGCCTGACCAGGTTGAGGATAAACCGGTAACTCAACAGTAACTCCGTTAACGGTTAGTGTTGCCATACTTCCTTCAATATCCTGACGCAGCATTTCTCCGAAGCCTTGTGCTTTTACATCTTCTGGGTGCATAGTAATGTAATTATCCCAGGTTACTTTAGAAATGGGATCGGGTAATTCATGCAGCCATGGGTTGTTACTCATGTTACCGTTGCCCAAACCAACTTTTTCGTAAACTGTAATTTCCCAATTGCCACCTTTTGCAGAAACTGCTTTTGACGCGGCCGCATTGTAATCAACTTCGATTTTTTTCTCTTCAGCTGCTAATATTTTTTCTTCTTTTTTCTCTTCGATTTTTTCTTTTGCTATGCCTAATGAATCAGCAATTACAGTTGCGATACCGGTCATTAAAGGTTTACCCGAACTGTCTTTTGCCATAGGGGCAATAACTTCTTCAACGGGTTTCGCAAAATGAATATGTAAAATGCCATCGTGCAACGTGTTGCTCCAGAAAGAATAAAAATCTCCGTACTTACCCTGCATCGGGAATACACGGTTTTGCCAGAAGGCCTGTAAATAAGTTAAGTAATCCGTTTTTACTCCGGCCCAGGCTAATAAGGTATCCTGCACCTGACGAGTACCTTCGTAACGGGGCTGAGCAAAAATAGGATTGATGGCAGGTTGTTGTAAAGAATAATGACCGCGGCAAGGATTTGCATCGCCCCATGATTCTAACCAGTTATGATCCGGGCAAACATAATCAGAAGCCTGCGCGGTTTCATCTAATGATTGCGCAAAAGAAATTTTTACAGGAACTTTTTTGTAAGCCGCAGCAAAGCCCGCTTTTACGGGAGCTGTATAAACAGGATTACAATTGTATGCCATCACAACTCCAACTTTTCCGGAATTCATATCAGCAATCAAATCCATGAATTGCTTATCGTCGCCTTGTTTTAAGTTGCAGTAATTTTCAATATCAACTGTTTTACCGTAGTTATCCAGCATTTTATTAATACCGTTAACTAAAACCTGTGTATCCGTATCGTTTAATCCGCAAAGAACTAATGATTGTCCTTTTGCTTCCGCTAATTCTTTAGCGATTTTCGAAATTGCTTTTTGTGCGTTAGAGTTGGAAGCAATTGTTCCGTTAGCGCTTACACTTGCGTTACCTGTTGCTTTGGCTACTTCGTTATATAATGCGGCAACTGTTTTACCAATTTCAGAAGGCTTAATCATGAAACGCTCATCGGCATTGGCGCCGGTAAGCGACATGTTTGCTTCAAAATGATAATGCTTGCTCATGTTCGGGTTTTCTTTGCTGACCTTACGGTTGTGCGAATAACCTGATGCGAATTCAACTGGAGATAACCAGTTTCCTAAAAAGTCGCAGGCAACGCCTACTACTACTTTTTTAGCTTCGTGAAAATGATATTTAGACACTACTTTTTTGCCCCAAACTTTTTCGTTGGCATTGCTCAGTGCCGAATAAGAAACTGCGTCGTATTGGTATAATTTTGTGGTTGGATATTTAGCAACAAACTCAGCAATTACCGCGCGTGCAGACGGAGAAATAATGGTTGAAGATAAAATCGCGATTTCTTTTCCGCCCGCGTTAGCTAACGCTTTTCCAATTTCAGAATCCGCGTTTTTCCACGTAGTAGGAGCGCCTTTTGCCCAGGGTGAACTTAAACGTGCGCCATCATATAATGATAATACCGCTGCCTGGGTACGTGCGTTGGTACCATGATTATGTTTTGATAATTCGTTTGCTTCAATTTTAATAGGACGGCCTTCACGTGTTTTTACGAGTACAGAGGCATAATCGTGTCCGTCGTAAAAGGTAGACGCGTAGAAGTTTGCAACACCGGGTGTTACTTCTTCGGGTTTATTAACGTAAGGTATCGCGTTTATAACCGGGGTTTCGCAGGACGCAAGGGCAACCGCTGCGGTTGTAAAGCCCATTACCTTTAAAAAATCGCGACGCGAAGTATTGCTTGCGTTAAGGCTTTCGCTACCTAGAACTTCTTCCATCGGAAGGTTTTCTGCAAACTCGTTCCGGCTTTTTTGCAAAAACTCCGGGCTTTGATGAAGTTCCGGGAGGCCTTTCCAGTATTTATTTTTTGTACCCATATGCTGTAAAAATCGTTTGTTCTTAAATTAATAATGACACCTTCCGCATTCGATACCGCCCATCTGAGCAACGGTGAAGTTTTTCAAATGCTGGCCTTTGTATTTTTCTTTTAATGCTTCGTGCAATTTATCGTAGTACGCATTGCCCGCCATAGCTACTTCTGTTTTGCGGTGGCACTCAATACACCATTTCATTGTCATCGGAACTCTTTGTTCGGCAACAGTCATTTCTTTTACATTACCATGACACTGCGCGCAATCAATTTTACCAACCACAACGTGTTGTGAGTGGTTAAAATAAACGTGATCCGGTAAGTTGTGAACTTTAATCCATTTGATAGGATTTGCTTTGTTAACATCGTATTTCTGATTTTTAGAATCAAAACCTGCAGCTGCATAAATTTTTGCAATTTCTTTTTCACCGGTGGTAGGGCCTGTACTGATTCCCTTATGACAATTCATACAAACGTTTACAGTTGGTATGCCGGCGTGACGAGATTTCTCAACTGAGTTGTGACAGTATTGACAAGCAATAGCGTTATCGCCAGCGTGAATTTTGTGAGAGAACTTAATGGGTTGTTCGGGTTTATAACCTTTGTCGGTACGGTAATCGTAATACACACCAACATGGAACAAAGAGTTCCAACAGCCTTTCATTCCGATGCAGGTAATAACGATAACGCAAACGCCTACAAAACGACGATGGCCACCCATCCAGATTTTTGTTTCTTCCCAGAAAGTATGAGGAGGCTCTTCTGCCAAACCTTCTTTTTTGTTAGTGATATTTCTTAATGAAACGCGCACACCGCGAAGGATGCTGATTAAAAGTGCAAGGATTACAATAACCGCGAGAATAATGTACAAAGGATTAACTCCACCTTGCGCTTCCGTTGTTTCTCCACCGCCCGTTGATGCAACAACGTCCGGCTTCTTTTCTATCGGGGGGTTTTTAATATATTCTACAACGGCTTTAATGTCATTATCACTTAATGTTCCCTCAAAAACAGTCATTACGGTAGGCGCAAACTCTTTAAAAATTTTGTTTGCCTCAGGATCTCCTGATTTAATCATTTTCTCGGCGTTCTTCACCCAACTTAAAAGCCATTCGGTTTTATGTTTATCGGCAATACCTTTCAAGCCAGGTCCGGTACCCCTTTGTTCGGTGGTAGTATGGCACACGGCACAGTTTTGCTTAAACACGGTTTTACCATCGGCAGCAATAAGATTATTGGAGATGACAAAACCCGCAAGAAAGAAGCTCATGAAAAGTTTCAGAGCGCTACGGGATAAGTTTTTTATCATAAGATTTGGTTGCTATGACATTGTAATGACAAATCACTACAATGGGCGCAAATTTAATAGAAGATTACATTAAATTACCTTTTGCGATAAGGTTTTTTTAACGAAAACGTAATTTAGAATAATTCTAAACAGGGTGTTTGAAAAAGAAAAAACCTTGTCGTTCGACAAGGTTTAAAATTGTACTGATGAAGCCGCGTTATTGTTCGAATTTTTTATATTCGGCAGGCACTGCTACGGTAGCAGCATCGATCCCCTTTTTCTCTAATTTTATTACTTCCAGTTTGCTTAGCACTGTTTTTCCGTCCAACGTCGTTTCAATACTCAACATAGGCATTGCACCTTTAGGAAGGTCTTTAATCTGGTTAAAATAAATAGATTGCTTGTCTTTGCGGTTCCAAAGTTTTACAAGGGTAACAAAAAAATCATATTTTTCGCTGGCAACCCAGTAAATAATCTGTGTGTTTTCGGCAGTGTTTTTTACAACATATTCCGTACACATTTTGCCGGCAACCATTTTGGTTGTTTTTGCTTTGGTAATTTCGCAGGTACCATTAATGGTAGGAGGCGTTTCCGATTTGTGGTCGCCCCAAACTTTACGCGCAGGGTTTACAAATTTTATGGATTTACCGGCTAAATCGAAGACAAAACTGCCTTCTACCTTACCCGATTTTTTTCCAATCTGGTCAAGCTTAACATTGTTGCCTTTTACATAATAAATGTTTGTTGTGGTATCTTTTTTAGTTTCCATACGAAACTCGATAGTCCCTTCAAACTGGGCGAAAGCCGCGGTAGTAAAGGTAAACAAAGCGATTGATAAAATTATTTTTTTCATATTTGGGGTGTTTTGCGTTTGCTAAATTAGGATTAGCTTTGATAAAAACAAAATTTGTGCCTAAAACTCTTGAAACAGGTAAAAAAGGTGAGGAGCAGGCCATTGCCTATTTAAGAGGTATTGGTTGTACCATTCTACACACAAACTGGCGTTATAAAAACCTGGAAATAGATATAATTGCCCTTGACGGCGATTTTTTGGCCATTATTGAGGTGAAAACCCGCAAAAATGCCGATTTTGGCGAACCCGAAACCTTTGTTAACCGCGCAAAACAGAAAAAAATTATCCGCGCCACACATGAATTTATTAAGCAATATGAAATGGAACAGGAAGTCCGCTTTGATATCATAGCCGTAAATAATCAAACTGGGCAAATACAACATTTAAAGCGGGCATATTACCCCGACATGCTTTAATATAAGATAGTATCTTTGCAAAATGAACGACAGGAAACCAAAGCCCGGCCCCGGAGGCAAAAAAAAGAAATCTTCGTATAAAGCAAAACGCAGTTTTACCAGAAATAAAAAAATCCGTACAGATTCCCCGGAAAAAAATTGGGATAAGCCAAAAAGAAATTTCGGAAGCAAAGAAGAAGATTCGAAAGAAAAACGCTCCTTCAGAAAAGAATTATTTATCCGTAAAAACGATAAAGCAAAACATAAAGATTTTGACAAGCGTGAAAAAACAGGAAGAGATGATGGTTTTAAAAAAGACCGATTTTCAGACAAACCTTACTCCAAAGAAAAAAATTACAGCAGGGACGATAAATCCGGACACCGCGCTTTTGACAAAGGAGATGATAAAAAATCATTTGCAAAACCTTATGGTAAAGGCAAGCCTGTTTTTGATAAAGAAAAAAAATACAGCAAAGACGAAAAACACGAACATCGTTCTTTTGACAAACACGCCGACAAAAAAACTTTCGGAAAACCATTTGATAACGACAAACGTTTTTATAAAAAAGATTTCTCCAAAAAGAAAGAAGTAAAACCAACGTATGCCGAGAAAGGTTTAATACGTCTTAACCGTTACATCGCCAATGCGGGCATTTGTTCGCGCCGAGAAGCCGATGATTTAATTGCAAGCGGTTGCGTAAGCGTAAACGGAAAAATAATTACCGAATTAGGTTATAAAATAAAAGACGGTGATGAAGTAAATTATTCGGGCCAGCGTTTAAAAACAGAAAAACACGTTTATGTTTTGCTAAACAAACCTAAAGATTATTTAACAACCGTGGATGATGACCGCGGCCGCCGTACCGTTATGGAATTGGTTGCAGGCGCATGTAAAGAAAGAATTTACCCTGTCGGAAGATTGGACAGAAACACTATGGGTCTTTTGCTTTTTACCAACGACGGTGAGATGACCAAAAAATTAACACACCCGAAACACAAAGTGCAAAAATTATATCATGTTGAGTTGGCTAAAAATTTAAAGCCGGCCGATTTTGCGCAATTGCAAAGCGGTGTTGAACTGGAAGACGGATTTATAAAACCAGATGAGGTTTCTTACGCCGGCGAAAGCAAAACCGAAGTAGGTGTTTTAATACACTCCGGTAAAAACCGGATTGTGCGCCGTATTTTTGAAAAACTGGATTATGATATTTTAAAGCTTGACCGCATCATGTTTGCAGGGCTTACAAAAAAAGATTTACCGCGCGGGCGCTGGCGCATGCTTACCGAAAAAGAAATTGCTTTTTTGAAAATGATTTAAGGCTTGTTCGGAATTAAATTTCCGGTTTCGTAATCAATAATAATATCTGAAGTTGCATAAGTTGTTCCGGCCCTTCTTATTGCCGCCTGAGTACCTCCCTTAACAGCTCCAACCGTTCCTCCTTTAACTACAGCGCCCGTAATTCCACCACCTACCGGAATGAAGGCCGATGCAATACTTCCAAAAACAATGCCCAATGCAGATGCACCCACGTGTGTTCCTATGGAAGTGTTTGCCTGCGTTATGTCCGGAAAAAATAATTTTCCATCTTCGCTTAAAATGGCTTCTTTATAATAATCGTCTCTTATATAAATGAATATTCTCTTAAAATGTATTACTGCATAAGCTCTTGCGATAAGATAATTCGGCGAAAGTAATGAAACGGGTTTTTTGCCTAAGAAGGCTGTATCCGGGAAAAAAATTTCAGCCGTTAAACCGGGTTGATTAAGAAATACATCTTTTACGCTGAAATAAATTCCGTCTTTTATGTTTTGTGTATTTATAACCTGTTTCGGAATACTGTCAAACGAATGGTAAAAAGATGCAACATCAATTTCCTGAGACGACATAGGGCCGTGTTTTATAATTTGATTTTCTACATTATCAAAACTTAACCTCACCGTTTCAGAAAAAGAAATGTTTATGGCTTTGCTTGCCTTACCGATAAATTTTACACTTTCTTTGTGTCTGCAATAATGTTTGTATAATAATACACAACTATTTCCGGTTATTTTATAATAATCTAATGATAAAGAAATTTCAATAGATTCATTTTTGCCGCCCCCTGTTTTTCGTAAATTAAGTTGATTAATTACAAGAATAATTTTTGTAGAGGTATCAAATGAAGAAGTATGATTTTTAAAAAAAGCATCCATTTGTATTCCTAATGAATCATTTCCAACGGGTTTAGGTTTAAAATCAAATCCCCATAAAAATTCCCCTACAGGTTTCTCTTTATTTAATCGTCCGTCAATTACTTTAACAATAGAAAAATTATATTTATATCCGATAAAGGCATCATCTCTCAACCCTATAGAATGCTCGAAACCAAAAACGGAAAATTGATTTATCAAAATCAAACACAAAAACAATATGTTTTTATTTTTCGGCATAAAAATTACGCGCCGAATTGTTTAAAGTGGTGGTCTAAATGTTTGTGCATTAGAAACGACCAGTCATCAGTAGAAAAATCACCGAAGAAAGGATGCTTTTTACAGGTAACAGCTGCCGGGCCGCCGTTTACAAATTTTTTAATGTTATCGGCAAGCTTTGTTTTTTCTGCTTCAAAATTTCTCGCATCGTTCACAATAAAAGTTGTTGGCAGGTCTTGCTTAAAAGGCGTTTCGCTCAAACTTCCTTTCTTTGCCATTTTACCGAACAGCTTTCCCATAAAATGTTGTTTCCTGTCGGGGCCGAAAGGTGTTTCAAGTGCTGTCGCGCAATGCGCCAACATCTGTTCTACTTTCATTTTTCCCCATTGTGCTTTGTGTGAAGAAGTAATTTTTTCGAGGCGGCTTAAAATATCGTCCGCGTTTTTTGTTTCAAATAAATTATACATGGTAAATTATTTATGGGCTAAGATATAATTTTTAGCTGAAAGAAATTACAAAACTGGTTCCGTGTTTCGTGTTTATTTCCATTTTTGCACCTAATTGCCCCACTAAAGAATTCACCAGTTGCAAACCTAAAGTAGCGGTGTTATTTACATCCACATTTGCAGGCAGGCCAAGCCCGTTATCAGAAACGGTTAAATAATATAACCTGGTTTTTTCATCCTGCGTTAAATCAATTTTTATATTGCCGCGGCGGTTATTTTCAAAAGCGTATTTAAAGGCGTTCGACATTAGCTCGTTAATGATAATTCCGCAGGGAACTGCCTTATCAAGATTAATAATTTTGTCTTTTACATCTACATGCAAAGAAACTTTTATTCTTTTTCCTAAATTGTACGTATCAGAAATAAAAGAAACCAGTTCTTCCAGGTATTCCTTAATTTTTATTTCGGAAAGATTTTTTGAGCGGTACAATAACTCATGTATAATAGCCATCGATTTTATACGGCTAATGCTTTCTGTATATTTTTCTTTAATGTGGGCATCGCTGATATTATCCGCCTGCAGGTTAAGTAAGCTTGAAATTATTTGCAGGTTATTTTTAACGCGGTGATGTATTTCTTTAATTAAAAATTCTTTTTCGGCCACCGAGGCGTTTAATTTTTCTTCTATTTTTTTGCGTTCCAGGAAAGAGGGAATCTCTACTTTGTTTTTTGTTTTTTTCGAAACTCCGTTTTTTAAATACGAATCTATTTTATGCGGCGGAGCCATAATAAAAGTGCAATGTTTATCTCCTTTAGCGCGACAAGAAATTTCTACCGCCGTTAAAGGAATTCCGAAACTTGCTTCGCACCATCCGCTGGAGTAACCCGAATTCATAATACAAACCGGGGCTTTTGATTTTTTTTTTGCACGTATCCAGCTGTCAGCCTCAAATGAATACGGATGATGGTATTTTAAAAAGAATTTTTCATCAGGTGAGGGCGAACTCTCCGGTAAAATATCTACAAATGCCCAACCCGTATAAGCAAAATGCACAGGCCCAGCAGATAATTTACTGATCGGGTCTTTGAGTTTCATTTTTTTATGAAAATTGTGCGCATCCTCCAGGCCCAATACGTGCGCCACATCAAATAAAATATTTTTACCGATGTTAAGCGCTTCTTCTTCGCCACGGTCTTTGTACAGGCGCTTAATCGTATTTAAAAATTCATGCGATAAAGCAGAGGCGCGCACCAACACATAACGCTCGTGGTTAATTTCAATACTTCCCTGTGAAGGCGAAAATTTAAGCGAACGGAAATAATTACCCACGAGTGATTCAGCCTTTGCAAAAATGGGTTTTATTTGTTTCGGCACCTTTACGGTTGGCTTATTTGTACTTACTGAGAATTTTTTCTGCAACTTTTTATTCTCTTTTTTCAAAAAAGAAACTTCGCTTTTAAGCGCTTTGATAATGTGTTTATCGCTTTTTTTCACAGAAGATGAAAGATACTATAGTTGCGATAAAATTAGGCTTTTTTCCGACCAAGGCAAAAATTCATCAAAGATTTTGAGTTATCAGTTAAAACAATATTACCTTGTATTTAGCGGCCATTTTTTCTATTTGACCCGGTTCAATTCCGTGAATATTTTCTCCGCCATGCCTGTTTTCAACCGTTAGCACATGAACGCGGTAATTAAACTCGCCTGCAAGTTTAAAATAAGGTTCCATCTCCCATTCTATAGTAAACGTATTATCAACAAATATTTTTTCGACCGATTTTTGCATGTTTGCTTTTACCCTCTCTTCACATTGTTTATAAGCCAGGTGATTTTTATCAAATTCAAATTTATAGGCCCTTGTATTTTTATCGGTAAAGAAATCGTCAATGGCACAAACGGGATATTTGCCGTTTTCGGCTAATTCGGCAGCAAGTGTGCTTTTTCCGCTACCAGGCAAACCCCTTAAAAGTATGAGTGAAGGCATGCCCAAAGTTGGGAATTTTTTCTTCAGGTATTTGTATTTAAGAGGGCATGCCCCTATCCGCTTTGTTAGAATTCCAATAATAGCCTTCTATTTTTATATTATATATTCTTCATAGTATGATATATCAGACTCCCAATATTAAACCGTTTTTAACTTGTGCCCGCTAACCTCTTAGCCTAATTTTAACTTATTGAACAAGAAAAATTTGTGATTAAATGCTCTAAAAAATATTTAATGCGGACTAAAATGGAAAAAATATCCATTGTAATGCTTTTTTGTTTGTTTCTTACTTTTCAAGGCAAGACTCAAACAAACTGGTACGGTGGCGCCTGCAACGGCACTTATTATTGTGATGTGGGTGCCATAACGCCAACTGCAGCCACCCAAACGGTGTCTAACGGAAGTTTTTGTTCTGTAATGGGCGGTGGCGGCCATACAAATACCTTCAACACGTGGAGTGCTTTATTTGTTAAAACAAGTTTTGTTGTAGGGGTTGCAGGTTCTAAATATTGTTTTTCTCTGTCAACTCAGGGAAGCGGTACTCAAAGCGGTAACGAAATTGAGATTATTGACCATGCCTGTCAAACCAGTGGAAGTGATAACCTGATATATGATTCATTTACAAACAACGGATCTGTTGGCAGTATTGCAAATAATTGTTTTACCTGGACGGCCGGTGCAGCAGATGCGGGGAAAACATACTATATACAACTTTCGGACGGTGGAAGCGGTGGAGGACAATTTTTTGGCAATATAAGCAGCGAAATAGTTTATTTTTCTTATGCAGCGGGTAATTGCGCTTGTACAGGAGGGATAATATTGCCCATAGAACTTACTTCTTTTACGGCCATTCCCAATAAAACCAGAGGGATATTAATTAATTGGGAAACCTCAACAGAAACGAATAACGACCATTTTGATATTGAAAGATCAGGAAACGGAGTTGATTTTACCGCTATTAAAACTGTTAGCGGGGCAGGAACCAGCGTTACTGAAAAGTATTATTCGGTAGTAGACAACCACCCTATACTTGGTTTGAGTTATTACCGTTTAAAACAAACTGACAGAAACGGAAAATTTGCCTATTCAAATATTACATCGGTAATTGATATCCCTGAAAAAGTTTGGATTGGCAACGTTTACCCCAATCCTACCGAAGATAAAGTAAGCTTTAATCTTTACTCTCCTGTTGCCTGCAACGGCCATGTGCAGATACTGGATATTACAGGCAGAGTTGTTATAGATGAGCAAACTTTACTGAATGAAGGAAACCAGAAAATCAACATTTCTCTTTATTCATTATCAAAAGGGGTTTATTCATTAAGAATTTCAACTGACGAACCGGGCAGTTTCAGTCAGATTACCAAAATCATAAAAAACTAAATTATGGCTTCAGTAATCGGAGTTATCTGAATTAACTTTTCTTTGTTGCTTTATCCCATTCCTCTTTAGTAAGCAGTTTTATTTCCGCTTGTTTGTTTTTTGCAATCAATGTGTTCAGTTTGGTTAATTCTGCTTTAAATAAAGCCTCTGCCTTTGAAGTGGCATCATCAATTTCTTTCTGCAATCCTTTAATCCTGTCCATTTGCGAATCGGTAGGGCGCGATAAAGAAGTGGCTACTTTCCAATAAAGCATACTCAGTTTTTCGCGGATTTTTTCTTCACCCGTAATATTCGTTCCGGCAACTGATGCCGCTAATGTTTTCAATAAATCTTCGCTCTTGGTATTCCAGGTTTTTAAAAGTTCGTTAAACTCTTTGTTATTCATTTTATCGGCGCGCTTATATGCCGTATCTCCAACCGCGCGAATTTTCTCGCTTAAAAATGCCAGATCTTCGTGCATGGAAAATATTTTCATGGTGGCTTCGCGTTGCGCTTTTTTATCGTCGAGAGGAATTTTTGCTTTAGGGTCATATTTCAAATCAATGGTTTTATCAATTGATTTTTCGTTCACCACAATTTTTAATTTATACGTTCCCTCGCCTGCATACGGGCCGATGAAGCCTGCAAAATCCGCCTTCACACCTTTTGCAACACGCGGAGGTTTCATTCGTAAATCCCAGCTTGCACGGTTAATCCCCTTACGTTTAGAAGCAGGTAAGGAAGTAATTAATTTATCCTGCGCATCATAAATTTCCAGCTTTACACTTCCTTTTGTAATGCGGTTTTTTAAATAGTATACAACGGTTAAATCCTCATCAGGATTATCTCCCGAATAACCGCCATCCGGAAAAGCACCACCATACTTATCGCTGCCGATATATGTTGTCTTTGAAGGAAGAAAGGCCATATCGTTTTCCAATAATTGCTGACTGAAACTTCTGAGAGGCGTAATATCATCTACAATAATTATTCCGCGGCCGTGCGTAGCTAAAATTAAATCGTTGGTAACCGGGTGAATGGCAATATCGCGAACTGCAACTGGAGGAACATTTGCTTTGTATTGTATCCATGTTTTGCCTGCATCAAAACTGATAAACAATCCGAACTCGGTTCCCGCAAAAAATAAATTTTCACTTTTAGGATCTTGTTTTATTTTATGAGCGTATCCTTTTATATCATTTGTTGTAATTGAAGTCCATGTTTTACCAAGGTCGGTAGTTTTATAAATATGCGGCTGCATATCTCCGGTTGCGTGGCCATCAAATGTTGCAAAAGCTGTATTTTTATCATACGGGCTCGGTTCAATACTGCTACACCAGGTTCCGGCAGGCATTCCTGTTATTGAGCCGTTTACTTTTACCCATGTTTTTCCACCATCAACAGTTACCTGCACATTTCCGTCATCCGTTCCTACCCAAATAATATTTTCATCTTTGGGGGATTCTGCAATTGTAAAAATAGTACAATGATTTTCCGCTCCTGAATTATCCACCGACAATCCGCCGGATTTTTCCTGCTCTTGCTTTTTCGGATCATTTGTAGTTAAATCTTTTGAAATTTTCTCCCATGTTTGTCCTTTGTTTTTGCTGCGGTATAAATATTGCGCACCAACATATAAGGTGTTTATGTTCGTCGGACTTGTTACAATCGGCGTGTTCCAGTTAAAACGCAATTTAGGTTCTCCCGCTAAAGGATAAGGTTTAATATCTTTTGATTCATTGGTTCTTTTATTGAAACGGATAATTTCTCCGCCCTGCGATTCGCTATAACAAATATTGCTGTCGCTCCTGTCTGGTTGCACCCAAAATCCATCACCACCTCCGCAGTTTGTCCAATCTTTATTTTCAATTCCACCCACGCTTGCAGTCGGCGCAAACCAACTCCCGTTATCCTGCAATCCGCCATACACATTGTAAGGTGTTTGCATATCGTATGTCACGTGATAAAATTGCGACACCGGTAAGTTTTTAAACATGGTCCAGCTTACGCCTTTATCTAATGATTGATAACAACCCCCGTCTGTTCCTAAAATAAGATGGCTGTTATTATTCGGATTAATCCATAACGCGTGATTATCGGAATGTACCCACCCTCCTTCAAAAGAAGCAGATTTCCACGACTCACCACCATCATCGCTGAATGCAAACTCCAAACCCGGACGATAAATACGTTTCGGATCTGTAGGATCAACAACAATTAAACTGAAATAAAAAGGCCTCCAGGTTACGTTTTGTGTGGCACTGGTTTTTTCCCAATTCTCTCCGCCATCGGTAGAAGCGTACAAAGCTGAGTTCTTTGATTCCGCAACTAAAAAAACTTTGTTGGTTTCGGTAGGACTGATTGCAACACACATCCTTCCTAATTCTCCGTCTTCAATTCCTTTCTGAATTTTTTTCCAGGTTTTTCCGGCGTCTGTACTTTTATAAAGCGCGCTTCCTTTTCCACCCGAAGCAAACGAATGCGGTGTACGGCGGTACTGCCACATAGATGCGTAAAGCACATCGCTGTTTTTTGGATCTACCGCAATGTCCGCACAACCCGTTTTCTCATCGGTATATAAAATTTTCTTCCAGCTTTTTCCTCCGTCGGTTGTTTTATATAAACCGCGTGCTTTACTGTCACTCCACAACGCACCCGGTACCGCTACATAAACTATATCTGAATTTTTCGGGTCAATAATTACTTTGCTGATATGCTCCGAAGAATCAAAGCCTAAGTGGCGCCAGTTAGAACCTCCATCGGTAGTTTTATACAAACCGGTACCGATTGCTACGCTGTTGCGCATATTACTCTCGCCTGTTCCCACCCAAACTGTTTCGGGGGTTTTTTGATCAATGGCTAACCAAACCTATAGACTGGCAATATTTATCGAACACAGGTTTAAATGTTGAGCCCGCATTGGTAGATTTCCAAACACCACCACCGCCTGTACCTATGTAAATAATACGGGTGTTATTGGCAACCGCGTCTATAGAAGAAATACGTCCGCTCATTTCGGCCGGGCCGATTTGACGTGCCGGATAACCACCCAACATGGCTGAAGTTAATTTTGTTTGCGCTTGTATTGCAAATGCGGAGATAACTAAAAATGCTAAAAATATTTTTTTCATTTGTGTTTGTGTTTTGACTAATTCGGTAAGGGATTGTTTTTTATAAGGACTTCGACAAGCTCAGCCTGGCATCATTGTTTTTTTTCTTCGGGCATTTTAAAAAGTGAATCTTCAAACTTGCCGTTATATTCCATTTTTTCAATATTCATTTGCATCGTTACTTTTCCGTCGCTGTAATTTTCGATGGTACGTGCCGATGTAATTCCGTCCTGCGTGGTATAATTGCTGAAATAAGTTTCGTTCTGGTATTCGCGGTCTTTAAATTTTATTTTGGATTCTTCTTTCCAGATTAAAAAACTTTGTGTGTCGATGTAGTAATAAGTAATGTTGCCGTTTTTTTTGGTGAGCATAATTTTAAATACTTCATCTCCTTCCAAATCTTCTTTGCCTAAAAGCTCAGCCGTGTGGCCTTTCTTTTTGTAATCAATAAGCGGGCTTTCAAGTTTATCATTTTCCTGGCTCATTTCTTTTCGTTGTTCGTCGTTCATCTTATGCGCTTTGTTATCGCCCTGCATGGGGTTTACCGACCATCCCACACTATCGGTGCTGTTATACGCTTGTATAATTTTTAACCCTTGTATTTCGGTTTCGGTACGCATAGAGCCGTCTTTTTTTATGTAAGCCGTTGTAGGAAACTCAAACATCTGCGCTTTCATTTTAATATCTGTTTTGGCCGATTGTATGGCTTTTATTTTATCGCGGCCGCCAATGGCTTTGATGTAGTTCTCGATAACTTCATCCACGGTTTGCGCTTGCGTAAAAAAGGAAGCGCACAAAAGGATAAAAAATACTTTGATTTTATTCATGAAAAAAATTTTAAGTAAATGTATAAAATAAGAAGTATCGGGGCCTTACGCATGCAAACAATTTTTGCTTTTAATGCATATATTTTTTAAAAGAGGTAGTAGCCTCTCACCCCAAAGGCGTGATTTAATGTGAATTTTGGCGCGGTTCCCAATTTTACAAACTCATAACTGGGGCTATAAAGCATTTGCATCAACCATTTATTACCAAGAGTGATATTAAGTCCCATGCCGGCAAAAGCTCCTATTCCTACTCCTGTCAAATATTTATTGCGGTACGCCGTGTAGTTTTGATAATAATATACATTGGTTAAATCCATGATTAAACCGTTTACATTAATTTGATTTTTAGTGAGCTTTGCCATGGTAACATTCGCGCCTCCTTCAATAAAAAAATTCATTTTATCATTGTCGCCCAAAATTTGTTGATAGCCTAATTGCATAAGTAAACGCTGTTCGCCACCTACTAAAGCAAAAGTTTTTATTTGTACGGGCTGCTGATTGCCGTTTACGAGTGTTTGTGTTTCGATAGTGAAATCGCCATTAACGGTAAGCTTACTTGTATTTGCGTTGAGAATTAAAGAGCTTGTTTTATTAAATGCGTAACGCAGATTAACACCCACCATAAAAGCGATGTTGTATTTTAAATTGATGGGCATATCACCCTGGCCAAAACTCCATTCATTGTGTTGTACGTTTAATACCTGTGCAATACGATCGGGTTGGCCGCTGTAATAACCGCCGTTTTGCAAAACAATTTGCCTGTACATGGCGCTGTTGTAAAAATCATTTTTGTTTCCGTTCGCATCTATGCCATAGCCGTCGTATAAAGAGCTGGTATATTTATTGGCAAAATAGGTGCCCACAAAAAACCCTGCATGAAAACCTTTTTCTTTTCGTGATTTTGGCGCCACGTCATCATCAACAGAGGTTGTGTCTTGGGAATAACTCTCTGAGCTCCACAATAAAAAAAAGAGAAGTATGTAAAGATTATTCAAATTCTATTTCTATAATTCGTTTCAGGTTTCTTTCCAATTCGGGAATATCATTTTGTATAGTGCTCCACACAACATCATAATCAATACCAAAATAATCATGAATTAAAACATCTCGCATTCCCGCCATTTCATTCCATGATACTAAGGGATATTTTGCTTTTAATTCTTGCGGGATTTTTTTTGTTGCTTCGCCGATAATTTCTAAACTTCTTACCACGGCACGGCTTAAAATCTCATCTTCTGTTACTTGTTCCTTTTTTTTACCCGATGTGTTTTGCAAAACGAAGGCACATTCATTTAAGATATGCATTAAAAAATCATGCAGCGAAGGCAACATATTCAATTTCTTGTAAAATGTATTTACCTATAAATTTATTTAACGATTGAGGCGTTACCAATTCGATGTTACGGCCCGTTAATTTTTGCAGATAAATCTTCAGGGCGTAAAAATTTTTCAAGGTTTTGTATTCCTGCAGTACTTCGACAAAAAAATCAACATCGCTTTCTGTCCTTGCCTCATCACGGGCAAAAGAGCCAAAAATCCCCAACTTAGTAACACCATAGCGTTTAATTTCAGCGCCATTCCTACAAATAAGCCCGATTAATTCACTTTTGGTATTAACTTTCTCTTGCATATTCAAAGATAAAGATATAAAAAATTTCTTTACATATTCCTCCTGTACTGCCCGCCCACTTCAAACAAAGCCTGAGTAATTTGTCCAAGAGAACAATACTTAACGGTTTCCATCAGAGAATTAAAAATATTTCCGTTTTGTATGGCTACCATTTGAATATCTTTCATCATTTGCCTGCCTTTATCGCCGCTTGATTTTTGTAAAGTTTGCACCGTGTTTATCTGGAATTCTTTTTCTTCGGTAGTGCTGCGAATTACTTCTTGCGGAATAACCGTTGGTGAACCTTTTGAACTTAAGAAAGTATTTACACCGATAATCGGGTATTCACCTGTATGCTTTTGCATTTCATAATACAAACTTTCCTCCTGTATTTTTCCACGTTGGTACATAGTTTCCATTGCACCTAAAACTCCTCCACGTTCAGAGATGCGGTCAAATTCTGTAAGCACGGCTTCTTCTACTAAATCGGTCAATTCCTCAATGATAAATGAGCCTTGTAAAGGATTTTCATTCTTAGCCAATCCCAGTTCTTTATTGATGATTAACTGAATGGCCATCGCGCGGCGCACACTTCCTTCGGTCGGAGTTGTGATTGCCTCATCGTAAGCATTTGTGTGCAACGAATTACAATTATCATAAATCGCATACAGCGCCTGGAGTGTTGTACGTATATCGTTAAAATCAATTTCCTGCGCGTGCAAACTTCTTCCGCTTGTTTGAATATGGTATTTCAACATTTGCGAACGTTCGTTTCCGCCATATTTAAATTTCATGGCCTTAGCCCAGATGCGGCGCGCCACTCTGCCGATTACACTGTACTCAGGGTCAATTCCATTGCTGAAGAAGAAAGATAAATTAGGTGCGAAATCGTTGATGTCCATCCCACGGCTTAAATAATACTCAACAAAAGTAAATCCGTTGGCAATGGTAAACGCCAGTTGAGAAATAGGATTAGCCCCCGCCTCAGCAATGTGATAACCTGAAATTGAAACCGAATAAAAATTACGAACCTTTTGGTCAATAAAATATTGCTGCACATCGCCCATTACCCGCAAAGAAAATTCGGTGCTGAAAATACAAGTGTTTTGCGCCTGGTCTTCTTTTAAAATATCCGCCTGAACAGTTCCGCGAACCTGCGATAATGTTTCTGTTTTTATTTTTTCGTAAACGTTTTTCGGCAAAACCATATCCCCGCTAACACCCAATAACATCAAACCTAACCCATCATTTCCTTCAGGAAGTTCTCCATTGTATTTCGGACGAGCAATTCCTTTTGTTTTGTAGATATCGTTTATTTTTTTGTCAATCTCTTTTTCTAAGCCGTTTTTCTTAATGTAAATTTCGCATTGCTGGTCGATGGCGGCATTCATATAAAATGCTGCGATAATTGCTGCCGGGCCGTTGATGGTCATCGACACAGAAGTTTTCGGGTCAGCTAAATTAAATCCGCTGTATAATTTTTTCGCGTCATCCAAACAACAAACACTCACACCGCTGTTTCCGATTTTTCCATAAATATCCGGACGATAATCGGGATCTTGTCCGTAAAGTGTAACACTGTCAAACGCAGTGCTTAAACGCGCCGCCGGCAACCCTTTACTTACATAATGAAAACGTTTATTTGTTCTTTCAGGCCCACCTTCTCCGGCGAACATACGAGTTGGATCTTCTCCTTCACGTTTGAACGGATAAATTCCTGCCGCGTAGGGAAATTCCCCGGGAAAATTTTCGGAAAGGTTCCATTTCAACACATCACCCCAGGAACGGAAACGCGGTACCGCAATTTTAGGAACCTGCGTATGCGACAAACTTTCGTAATGCGTTTTTATTTTTAATTCTTTATCGCGTACTTTAAAAATATAATACTCATTGGTGTATTGTTGCTTTTTTTCTTCCCAACCTGCCAATATTTTTTTATTAGGCCCTTCTAAATTTAATTCAACATTCGCGTATTCTTCTTCTAAAGATTTTATCAAGCGGTCGCGGTCAGCCATTTTACTTTCACGCAAGGTATCAGTGGTTTTGCGAATGCCGTATAATTTTTCGGCGATTTCACTTTGCTCCGCAACTTTTTTATCGTAGCCACGGTTGTTTTCCGAAATTTCGGCAAGGTAGCGCGTACGTGCAGGAGGAATAATGTAAATTTTCTCGCTCATCTCGCTGGTAATAGCGAAGTGCGATTTTAAGTCCGTTTTTGTTTTCCCGGCCAATTTATCCATCACCTCTTTGTAAAGGCGATTCATTCCGGGATCATTAAATTGCGAAGCGATAGTTCCGTAAACAGGAACTTTCTCGTCAGCAATATCAAAAAGATTGTGGTTGCGTTTGTATTGCTTTTTTACATCGCGTATTGCATCGAGCGCGCCGCGTTTATCAAATTTGTTGAGCGCGATGATATCCGCAAACTCAATCATGTCTATTTTTTCGAGTTGAGATGCGGCTCCGTATTCGGGTGTCATCACATACAAACACATATCGCTATGCTCGGTAATTTCGGTATCGCTTTGGCCAATGCCCGCGGTTTCTAAAATCACCAAATCAAAATTCGATGCTTTTAAAATATCAACGGCATCCTGCACGTGCCTGCTCAATGCTAAATTACTCTGGCGGGTAGCCATACTGCGCATAAACACACGCTCATTACGAATGGAATTCATACGAATTCTATCTCCAAGCAAAGCTCCGCCTGTTTTACGTTTACTCGGGTCAACCGAAACTATTCCGATTGTTTTATTTGGGAAATCAATTAAAAACCTACGAACCAATTCATCAACCAAACTCGATTTTCCTGCACCACCCGTACCGGTAATTCCTAACACAGGAGTTTCAGAGTCTTTAGCCTGCTCTTTTATTTTTTTTAAAAGTGCAGCACTTTCTTCGCTGTGATTTTCGGCAACAGAGATTAATCGCGCAATTGATTTATGGTCTTTCTCTTTCAGGTGTCCAACTTCGCCATTTACTTTCGCGCTCGGATCATAATCCGATTGCTTAAGCACGTCGTTAATCATTCCCTGCAATCCTAAGGAACGGCCATCGTCGGGACTATAAATTCTCGTAATTCCGTATTTATGTAACTCCTCTATTTCAGTTGGTAAAATAACTCCGCCACCGCCGCCAAAAATTTTAATATGCCCGCAACCACGTTCTTTTAGCAAATCGTGCATGTATTTAAAATACTCCACGTGCCCGCCCTGGTAAGAAGTAATGGCAATGGAATTAGCATCCTCCTGGATAGCGCAATTAACCACGTCCTGCACACTGCGGTCGTGCCCTAAATGTATAACCTCTGCCCCGCTGCTTTGCATGATGCGGCGCATGATATTGATAGCTGCATCGTGCCCGTCGAAAAGAGCTGCAGCGGTTACAATGCGTATTTTATGTTTTGATTGGTACGGTGTTTGCTCGGTCATTTGTCCGGAAAATTATCTGTTACGAAAATAGTGAAATTTGCCGCAGATTCCACGGATTTTCGCAGATGTTTTTGGACATTTCGACAATAAAAAGCTATGATTAGAGTCAAAATCTTCGTCTGCAACCAAAAAAACAATAATCTGTGCAAATCCGCGATCCCGATAGCTATCGGAACCGCATCTTCATAATAAAAACTAACTTTGCGTTCAATGTTATTAAAAACAATAGACAGGTACATACTCAAAAAATTCATAGGCACCTTTGTGTTTTCCATTGCCCTGATTACCTGTATTGTGGTGATTTTTGATATTTCGGAGAAGATTGACAATTTTATTCATGCCTCCATGCATGAAATTATTTTTGACCATTACCTGAATTTCATTCCTTTCATAACAAACAAGCTCGCTCCGCTTTTTACTTTTATTTCGGTGATCTTTTTTACTTCTAAAATGGCTACGCGATACGAAACCGTAGCTATTTTAAGCAGTGGGGTTAAGTACACCCGTTTTTTGCGCCCGTATATTATCGGTGCTTCCTTAATTGCGTTGAGCTCTTTGTATTTAAGTCATTTTGTAATTCCGCAGGCCAACCGTAAAAAACAGGCATTTGAAGATAAATACATCAATAATCATTATCAAACCGAAGAGCGTAACATACACCGTCAATTGGATAAAGAAACCAAGTTGTATATGGAGAGTTATACCAATAAGGACAAACGCGGAAACCGTTTTACCATTGAGAAAATTAAAAACTTTGAGCAAACTTATTTTTTCAGTGCCGAGTGGGTGCAATGGGACAGCATAAAACAATTATGGGTGGCACATAATTATTACGAGCGTATTATGCATACGGATAATTTGAAAAAAAACGCCGCGGAGAAATATAGAGAAGAAATAAAATTCGGTTCGGATAAAGAAATTAAAATTGATTTTAGTCCTGCTGATATGGGACGTATAGAAAGTAAAGTGGATATTATGACTTACCCGGAATTAAAAAAATTCATTGCAAAAGAGAAAGAAAAAGGCAGCAGTGGTATTGAGCGCTTTGAGGTGGAGAATTATACACGAACATCCTCGCCTTTTGCCACGTATATTTTAACTATTATTGGCGTTTGTATTTCTTCGCGCAAGGTGCGTGGAGGTATTGGCATGCATTTGGCAATAGGATTGCTATTGGCAGCTTCATACGTTTTGTTTTTACAGGTTTCTTCCATTTTTGCCGTTAACCTTGGATGGCCTCCGCTCATTGCCGTTTGGATTCCCAACGTTTTATACGGCGGGATTGCATTTTACCTGTATAAAAGCGCGCAAAAGTAGTTTATTTAATCTGCTTATCTTTGAGTAGAAATTAACCTGCTTGAAAAAACTTCTTATATATCTTCTTTTAGCGTCGCTTGTCGTTCTTCTTTACGATTGCTCTTCCGAGAAAAACACCGAAGAAAAAAAAGTAGTGGTGAAAAAAGTACAGGATGTAACCAAAATTGTTTCCGAGCAGCTTGCGGATTTATTGGACGGGGGCAAAAACAAAGAGGTTTTAGTTTTGCATACAGACACCTTACTTGCCTATTCATTTTTCAAGCCCCTTTATACAGACAAATACACGGAGTTATTTTCTTCAAGTGGAAAGCTGAATGCTCTTGGAGATTCTTTGATTGAAATTCTTAAAGGAGCGCGCTTTTACGGATTAATTCCTGACGATTATCATTTTCAGAAAATAGACAGCCTGAAAAAAATATTTTATAACGTTGCAGAAGAAAGTTATGATGCCTACGCCATTGCCAAAGCGGATATTTTGTTATGTGACGCTTATTTTAAATTCGGTGCGCATTTAAATAAAGGAAGATTTTACCCTGATAGTTTATTGTTAGAGTGGAATCCCAACAAATTAGATACTAATTGGACAAGTATTTTACAATGGGGATTAAAGACGAAAAATATCCGCAAGGCATTTGATTCCTTAGAACCAAAACACGAAGGATATGTTTTATTAAAGCAGGAATTGAAAAAATACATTATTGAAAACGAAAAAATTAACTGGGACTCGGTTTCGTTTGTCAATGTAACGGATACTGTCAAACTGTACGAAAACATAAAACAGCGGTTAATTATTACAGACGATTATGATTCTGCTGCGAAAATTTCAACCCGAAGGATTAAAGTCCCGATTACTCCCCGCATAAAAGACAGTTTGGTTTTAGCTGAAGGAATTAAATCCTTCCAAAAAAAAATGAATCTCGAACCTGATGGTAAATTAGGGAAATACACCAAACGTGCATTCTCGCAAAATAAAGAAATGACTATTCGTCAAATGGAAATGGCACTTGAGCGTTGGCGCTGGGAGCCCAAAGAATATCCGAAAAAATATTTTTGGGTAAACATTCCTTCCTGCGATTTGCATGTGTTTGAGTGGGATAAAAAACAAAAGAAAGATACTTTGGTTTTACTCTCGAACGTGGTTGTGGGCAAGCCCGAAAACCAAACTCCCGTTTTAAAATCGAAAATAAATTATTTGATTATTTACCCGTATTGGAAAGTGCCCTACAGCATAGCCTGGAAAGAAATTCTGCCCGCCGTACAACACGATACTTCTTACCTGCGCCGTAAAGGTTTTGAAGTTTTAGGCGCGCACGGAAAAGTTGTTGACGCAAGTAAAATAAAATGGAAAAAATACAATAAAGAAAATCTTCCTTACAGTTTCAGGCAGGTCATAGGGGAAGATAATAGTTTAGGAATTTTGAAATTTAATTTCAATAGCCGGTTTGGAGTATACATGCACGATACCAATAGTAAAAAATATTTTAAAACTTTTTATCGATGGCAAAGTCACGGCTGCATACGCTTGGAGCAATATTATGAGGCAGCTCGTTTTATTATTCGGGATGATACACTGAAAATACCTTACGATACGTTAGATACATGGCTGGCAACACCCAATCAGCAAAAAATTAATTTACGGAAACAAATTCCTATTTACGTTAAATACTTTTCTACAATTGCGGATAGCACAGGATTGCACCGGTATATAGATATTTACCGCAAAGATGAGCAGATGTTAAAGATGCTTTATAAATCTAAATAATCAGTAAAGTGAAAAATATCATCTTGTCATTGATTTTAATGTTTCTGTTTGTAACAACAATTATTGCACAACCGGTTAACCGCGATTCCTTGCGGAGAGTTTATACCGGGAAATCAGAAGCTGATTCGAGCCGCGTAAAAGCCATTCATGCACTTTCATGGAGTTACCGAAACAACAAGCCGGATACGGCTATTCTTTTGGCTAAAGAGGTTTTAGTTTTAGCTACGAGTATAGGAAACCTGATGTATTGCGGAAGTGCCTGGAATACTACAGGTGTTGCAGAATTAAACACCGGAAATTATGAAAAAGCGCGTGAATCATTTTTTAAATCATTACAATTTTTTGAAAAAGCCGGAATGAAAAAGGGAATCGGCAATTGTTATAAGAATATCGGCTCTACCTATTACAAACAGGCGAACTTTACCAAAGCGTTGGAGTATAATTTTAAATCCCTTAAAATAAAAGAAGAAATTGGTGATAAGCAAGGCATAGAATCCGCCAACATGAGTATCGGCCACGTTTATTTTGTTCAGAAAAAAATTCAGGATGCAATTAATTATTATACAAAAGCGCTTGATATGGCGTTAGCCATTAACGACCTGCAGGGAGCGGGAGCGAATTATGGAAATCTCGGAAACGCTTTTGGTGAATCGGGTAAGTATGATAAAGCGATTGATTTTTATTCTAAAAGCCTGAAAATACAGGAAGAACTGGGTGACAAACGATCTACCAGTGAATGTTATAGTAACCTTGGGATTATTTACAAATCTAAAAAAGATTACAAAGAAGCGCTGGTGTGTTTTCAAAAGACCATCATTCTTTGCGAAGAAACACATGATGAACACGGACTTGCCAGTTGCTATATAAATATTTCAGGCCTCTATTGGAATTTAAATGAATTTGACAAGGCAGTCCTGTACGCAAAAAAGGCGCTTGAAAAAGCGCAAATGACAGAGGATCCGGATAACGAAAGGCTTGCATACGAGGAACTTTCTATGGCAAGCGCATCTTTAGGCCGTTACAAAGAAGCTTATGATTATCATTTAAAATTCAAGGTGCTTACTGACAGTATCTTTAATCAAGAAAACAGTAAAGAACTGGGCGATTTAAAAACGCAGTTTGAGGTAGAGAAAAAAGAAAGCGAGTTAAAAATAAAGGCGGAAGCACAGGAGGTTATAAATGCCGAAGAAAAAAAGAAACAACAAATTATTATTTATGCCGTTGCGGGAGTTTTATTGTTAGTGCTGATTTTCTCTTTGTTTTTATTTAATCGCTTTCGTGTTACGCAAAAACAGAAAAAAGTTATTGAAGAACAAAAAACAGAGGTTGACAGGGCTTATGAAAAACTGCATGAAAAAAATAAAGAAGTTATTGATTCTATTAATTACGCTGGCCGTATTCAGCGGGCACTGATTACTTCTGAAAGATATATTCAGCGAAATCTCAAAAAATTACAAAAATAAACTTTGGTTTATTTTTGCCTCAGCGCCCTTATAATAATTTCACTACAAGGACACTGAACCGCAAAATCTTTATTTCTTCCCGTAATACTTTTTAAGTAGGATGTAAATAATAAACGCAATTGGTATAAGTGGCCACAGTTTGCACAAAAACAAAATAAAACCTTCTAAAAATAACCAGCCGTCCATTAACGAATCTTTTATTTTACTTAAAAGTCCGGGCTCATAAGCACGGATATTTTTTTCGTTAGCAACTAATTCATTTTTTACCGTTTCTCTTTGGTAAACCCGCAAATTGATTGTACTGTAATTCACCCGGTCAATCAGCGAAATATTATTTAGTACATTGTAATCAGCGATCTCTTCTTTGCTTGCTAACGATTCTTCTGCTTCGGTTGTTTCGCGTAATTTTTTCGCTTTGGTATCAATGGCCTTTTCCAATCTGTCGTGATGGCGTTCCGCTCTTTTCTGCGTCCATTTGTTTGCCATTAATTGCAGGCTTACGTCTTCTGCTTTTATAATGCGATAATCCATAAAAGTAATTTGCGTGGCAATTTCTTTAAGTACGCTATCCAGACTTACATTGGGTATGCGCAGGCTCATCGTATTTTCAGTTACAAAATGTGTTGTCTCTAAAGAAGAATCGGCGCTCACCAAAGTATTGTTAGTGTAACTTACGTTGGCATGAAGGTTACTTAAAGTAACAAAACCATTATGTTTGTTAATGATGTCTTCGATTACATACGTTGATTTTATTACATTTTCCACTTTGAATTTCATATCGGCGGTACGTATAAATTTTCTTGCCGAATCTTTTTTTGCTACCTGCGCCGCGGAAGATGAGATAAAATTGCTCTTGCCAACTGCACTGCTGTCTGCCATAGCAGATGCTTTATCTTTTTGTTCATAGTAGGCAGGATTACCGCCGCAAGCAACCAATAAGAGGCCCATTGCAGCAAGATGAATTGCTTTCATAATAAATTGTTTTAAAAATTGTTTAGACGTTTAATAGTGCCAAACAGGGAAGTTGGCAAAAGAGAGAGGTGCAGAGGATACCTGTTGTTTACCGGTTAAACGCGAGGCGGTCGGTGAAAATTAATTACCCTTAAACACTTTTATATTATAAACGCAGGGGGTAATTTTTTTAATTTGTTCGCTGCGTTTTAAGTTTTTAATGCTGCTGTGATTGCTGTTTGTATTTAGTTCTTTTTTCAGTTCTTCATCTTCATTGTTTTTAATAAGATGCAAAAGGTAGCCGGATTTCACAGCAAAACCGGTAGCTTCTGCGGCACGGTTCTTACTCTTAACAATTCCTATCACATTTCCGCTTTCATCAAACAAAGGCCCGCCACTGTTACCCGGGTTTACAGGTACGCTTATCTGGTACATGGTTGTATCGCCGCCACCGTTAACCGATGAAAGAGCGCCTTCGCTGTAAACAATTTCGTTGCCGGGGAAACCAAGTGTAAAAACTTTTTCGCCCAAATCAGAAGCCGCGTTTTTAAAATTATAAGGAAGCTCTGTAAATCTTGCCCCCGAATCTTTTTCAATTTTAAGAATAGCTATATCCAAACGTGCATCGGTAACAATCACCTTAGCAGCGTATGTATTTTGTTCGTTATCCAGAACAAAAACTGAATCTGCTCCTTTTATCATGTGCAGGCTCGTTACAAAATAACCTTTGTTGTTTAAGGCAAAACCCGTTCCTTCTATATTGGCATTCATCGCGCGTTTAGCGGTTGGCTTCACACTCATAATTCCGTCAATAATTCCTTCTTGTGTTGATTTTAATTCCTGTACTTCTTTAGAAAGGTTGGTAATAGAAGTATCGTGTTGCTTAATTAAAAATCCACCCGATGTAAGTGCTGCTAAAGTTATCGTAACCACAATAATCGCTACCGAAGCAGCCATGCCGATTGTTTTTCCGTGACGGTTATAAAAAGTATCGGTTTTAATTGAAACCATGTTCGGTTTACCGAATTCTTCCACGTAAACATCTTCTAATTGTTTTTTAAATTCCTGTTGCTTGCCATACTCCTGCAAAAGTTTTACAAAAGCTTTATGTTCCTCAAATTCCTTTTTAAACGCTTCGTCAGAAATCAGGCGCTCGTCAAAAAGCTTTCTGTCTTCCGTGTTCTGGCGATTCAGTAAATAATTATCAAATAAATCAATGTTCCTCATGTGGTCCTTCCTTCTTTATCTATAAAAAATATTTTCTTAAGCCTTTGCAGGCATTTGTATTTTTGGTTTTTTGCATTGTCGGCATTGGTATAACCGAATTTTTCGGCTATCTCGTCCATACTTAAATGACGGGTGTAAAAATCTTCAATCAACGTTTTGCAGGGCTCTCCCAACTGGCCCATGCTTTCTTTCATACGGCCTATGTTTTGGTCGCGCTCTTCATAGACTTCCAAATCACTGGCGATTTCAGCCACATCTTCTCCTTCATAAAAACGTTCGTCTAATTTAAAGAGCCCGCTTTTTTTGTGAAGCTGCTTAAGCCATAAACGCCTCGACACGCTGTACAAATAGGTTTGTAAAGTGCAGGTTAGTTCAAACTGCTGTTGTTGTACATGATGATAAAGAACTAAAACCGTTTCCTGAAAAACATCTTTGGCTTCCTGCTCTGTACCACTGTTGTTCAGTACCATACGGGCTATTACCGGGTAAAACTTTTTGTACACCGAGCGTATCACCGCATCATTACTAAGGCGTAAACCTTCTATGTACTCTTTATCGGTAAAAACCAGCGTAGCCATGCTGCTTTATATTTAATACGGGTATTTGCTGAAAGTAACCCTATGAGAGAGTAAATGTAAGAAAAACAGGCTAATACAGTAGTATTTGGGGTGAATTTAACCCCCGTTATAGTCATATTCCTTCTGATTATGGCTTATTTTTATACTTTTGCACCAAACCAATTAACCCCTTAAAAAATGAAAAAAGTACTTTACGTAATTCTTGCACTGGCTTGTATTTATCTTGTTCTGTGCGTAATGGGCCCTTCTGTTATAAAAGTAGAAAGGTCAGCAACAATGAACGCATCTGCGGATGCAGTTAAATCTCAGATTGTAGATTATAGCGTGTTTAAAAACTGGTCGCCATGGGCCGACAAAGACACTGCTATGAAAATTACCATTGAAGGTGAAGCAGGAAAAGTGGGGCACAAATATTCGTGGGAAGGAAATAAAAACGTTGGTAAAGGAACTATGGAACTTACAACCGTAGCAACTGATACCATTATTGAAAAACTTGTTTTTGACGGAAGAGGTGCCAGCGATGTTATTTTTGTTTTTAAACCTGAGGGGGCCGGAACAAATGTAACCTGGATTATGAATATGAACATCGGTTTCTTCGGAAGAGGAATGATGATGTTCATGAAAGGTAAAATGGACGGAATGTTGGGTGGCGATTTTGAAAAAGGTTTGGCAAAATTAAAAGCAGTTGCCGAAACTGTTCCGCCTGCTACGGGTGTTGCCAACTATGAAGTGAAAGAATCAGAATGGCCTGAAAGAACTTTTATAGGAACAAAAAGCACTAATTTAACAATGGAAACAATGCCTGCTTTCTTCGGAGAAAATTTTCATAAGATCGGTGCTGAGTTAGGAAAAAATAAAATTAAACCTGAAAGTGCCCCTTCCTGCCTGGTTTTTAAATGGGATGATGCATCTAAATCAGGCGATATGGCTGCCGTGATGGGTGTTACTAAAGGAACCAAAGCTGCGGGATGGGAAACTTATACAACTCCAGCCGGTAAAGTTTTACAGGTTGAATATTTTGGTGACTACAACAAAATAGGCGATGCACATATGGCAATTGGAAAATACCTGAAAGAGAAAAATCTTACACAAGGGCTTGTTCTTGAAGAATACATTACAGACCCGATGGCTGAAAAAGATACTGCTAAATGGCAGACTAATATTTACTATATGGTGAAGTAATTATTTCTTCTGCTAATAAAAACAAAAACCCCATTCTTGCGAATGGGGTTTTTCATTACTTGGTTTCTGCTTTTTTCTTTTTAGGAGAAGAATCCTTTTCTTCCGTTTTATTCCGGAACACCAGTTTATTATTAAACATATCTAAAACTATCGCATGCTCTTTCTGTACAGTGCCGGCCAGAATTTGCTTTGATAATTCATTCAACACTTGCTTTTGTATTACGCGTTTTACAGGGCGTGCACCAAACTGAGGGTCAAAGCCCAACTGAGCAATCCACTCAATCGCTTCATCGGTTGCATTGAGTTTTATTTCCTGGCCAAATAAACTTTTTATGATTCCGTTTATTTGTATACGTACAATCTGTTCCACGTTTTCACGAGAGAGCGGCTCAAACATAATTACCTCATCAATGCGGTTTAAAAATTCGGGGCGAATGGTTTTCTTCAATAACTCATATACTTCGTTTTTGGTTTTGGCCAAAACCTCATCTCTGTTTTTCTCTGTAATTTTTTCAAAACTCTCCTGTATAATATGCGACCCCATATTGGAAGTCATGATGATAATAGTATTCTTAAAATTCACCATACGGCCTTTGTTGTCGGTTAAACGGCCGTCGTCCAAAACCTGAAGCAAAATGTTAAATACATCGGGATGCGCTTTTTCAATTTCATCTAACAGCACCACACTGTATGGTTTTCTTCTTACAGCTTCGGTCAATTGCCCTCCCTCATCATAACCCACATATCCGGGAGGCGCTCCCACCAAACGACTCACACTATGTCTTTCCTGATATTCGCTCATATCAATACGTGTCATCGAATTTTCATTGTTGAATAAAAATTCTGCCAGCGCTTTTGCTAATTCCGTTTTACCAACACCCGTTGTTCCTAAAAATATGAACGAACCTATCGGACGTTTTGCATCCTGCAAGCCCGCACGACTACGTCTCACCGCATCCGCAATACTTTCAATCGCTTCTTCCTGTCCTACTACACGTTTATGTAGTTCTTCCTCTAATGATAAAAGTTTTTCTTTTTCACTTTGCAACATTCTGCTTACCGGCACTCCTGTCCAAACAGAAATTACTCCCGCAATATCCTCACTGTCTACTTCCTCTTTCACCAATTGGCTTCCACTTTCTTTTGCGGCGCTGAGTTTACTTTCCATCTCAGCCAGTTTTGCTTCGGCTTCTTTTATTTTTCCGTAACGGATCTCAGCAACTTTTCCATAGTCCCCGTTTTTCTCGGCGTTATTGGCCTGTAATTTATATTCTTCTATTTCCAGTTTTACTTTTTGTACACCTTCAATTGCGTCTTTTTCTCCCTGCCAGCGCGCCCGCAATTCATTGCGTTTGTCGTTTAACTCGGCAAGTTCTTTATTAAGATCGTCAACTTTTTTATCTTCACTTTCGCGCTTCATCGCCTCACGTTCAATTTCTACGTGCATAATGCGTCTCTCTACTTCATCCAATTCTATGGGCATAGAGTTTATTTGCATACGTAATTTAGAAGCAGCCTCATCAATTAAATCAATGGCTTTATCGGGAAGAAAACGATCAGAGATATAGCGTTGCGATAATTCCACCGCGGCAATAATCGCTTCGTCCTTTATGCGTACACTGTGATGTGCCTCGTATTTATCTTTAATTCCGCGCAGAATAGAAATTGCGTCTTCTGCACTTGGTTCATCCACTAACACCTTTTGAAAGCGGCGCTCAAGTGCCTTATCTTTTTCAAAATATTTTTGAAATTCGTTTAGTGTAGTTGCACCGATTGCGCGCAATTCCCCCCGGGCCAAAGCAGGTTTTAAAATATTGGCGGCATCCATCGCACCTTCTCCCCCACCTGCTCCGACAAGTGTATGAATTTCGTCAATGAATAAAATAATATCTCCGCTGGCAGAAATCACTTCTTTAATTACCGATTTTAACCGCTCTTCAAATTCGCCTTTAAATTTTGCGCCGGCAACCAACGCGCCCATGTCGAGCGAATAAATTTGTTTTGTTTTTAAATTTTCGGGTACATCGCCGTTATTTATGCGATGCGCCAACCCCTCAGCAATAGCGGTTTTACCAACGCCCGGTTCGCCCACCAAAATCGGATTGTTTTTCGTTCTGCGCGAAAGTATTTGTAACACTCTTCGTATTTCATCATCGCGCCCGATGACCGGATCCAATTTTCCTTTACGCGCCTGCTCGTTTAAGTTTATTGCGTATTTATTCAGCGCGTTATAAGTTTCTTCCTGCGATTGGCTTGTAACTTTACTTCCTTTGCGTAATTCGTTAATCGCCGATTTTAAATCTTTTTCATTTATACCAAGGTCTTTCATCATTTTAGAAACTGAATCGCCCGAGGCTAAAATCCCCAATAACAAATGCTCAATAGAAATAAATTCATCGCCAAACTCTTTTAAAAATGTATTTGCTTTTGCTACTGCTTGGTTAGCCGCGTTTGATAAATAAGGTTGCCCGCCGCTTACTTTAGGATAAGAATTTACAATACTATCTAAAGTTTTAGAAAACACCTGCGCGTTAATACCCAGTTTTTTCAGAATGAATGGAGTTACTGTCTCATCCTTGTCTGTGATTGCTTTTAAAATATGTCCGTTTTCAACGGCTTGCTGTCCGTTCATGGTGGCAAGCGTTACGGCCTGTTGAATCGCTTCCTGAGATTTTATAGTAAAATTGTTAAAGTTCATAGTAATTTATTTTGCCTTAAGACATCAATTAAAAGTCCAATGCAAATTAGCGGAAATTATGACGTAAAGCGAATGATTTTTGCGCCTTATTGACTTGATTTTTATCAGGAAAAGGACTTTTTTGCAAAATCACCCTTTAATACCTTTTTGCCTGATATTTCTTTGCATGGATGATAACATAACAATAATTGAATTATTTGGTACTTCAAAAATTACTAAATAGGGAAATTTCGGTATTAAAAAGTTAGAGTACCTTCCAATCAATCGGCTGTTTTTGCTGTGATTTAAGGTACTCGTTCGTTTTAGAAAAATGTTTGCAGTTAAAAAATCCACCGCGCGCTAAGGGAGAAGGATGCGGCGCAGTAAGAATTAAATGTTTATTGCTGTCGATGAGCGGAATTTTATTTTTAGCATAATTGCCCCAAAGTAAAAATACTAAGCCTGTTTTTTCTTCCGATAATTTTTTGATGACCGTATCCGTAAAATTTTCCCAACCTTTATTTTGGTGTGAACCCGGTTGATTTGCACGGACCGTCAAAGTGGCGTTAAGCAATAAAACTCCCTGTTTTGCCCAAGCCGTTAAATTCCCGCTTTGCGAAATCGGTACACCTAAATCCATCTGAATCTCCTTAAAGATATTAACCAATGAAGGTGGAGATTTTACTCCATCCGGTACTGAAAAGCTGAGTCCGTGTGCCTGACCCGGCCCATGGTATGGATCTTGACCAAGAATGACCACCTTTACCTCATCAAAGGGTGTTAAATTGAAGGTATTGAAAATCAGGCTTCCCGGAGGAAATACCTGGTATTGTTTGCGTTCTTCAACCAAAAAAGCTTTAAGTTTCAGGAAGTATTCCTTATTAAATTCCTCCTTCAGGGCATTCAGCCAGTTTACCTCTATTTTCGGACTATTCACCTCCATACAAAAAAATAATCTGTATTAATTTGTTATTTTGAAATATCACCCTATTTTTGCTACATAATAACCACCGATTATGAAAAAAGCCGTTATAACTTCGCTTGTATTATTTTTCGCAATTACCTTAGGTACTTCTTGCAAATCAAAACAGAGTTGCCCCGCTTACGGAAAAGCTTCTGTAATCAAGCAAGTTAAACGCGTTTAATTCCCCTACAAGTACGTAAATTTTATTACCTGCTTAATATCCGGGTGCAAGCTTTTTGCAACCGGACATGTGTAAGCTGCGTTCTCGTATATCTTCCTTTCTTTTTCGCTGAACCCTTTTGCCGGCATAAAAATTTCAACATGAATTTCGCCAATCCTTCTCGGCTCTGCATACATCACTTTTAAAACCGTTGCCTTTGCACCTTCGCCGGAGGTAATTCCGTCTTTTTTAGCCACAATTCCCATTACCGAAAGCATACAGCAGGCCAATGAGGTTGCTGCTAAATCGGTTGGAGAAAAAGCCTCGCCTTTCCCATGATTGTCTTTCGGGGCATCGGTTATAAGCTTGTTTCCGGATTGCAGATGTACCGCTTCAGTACGTAATTCCCCCAGATAAATTACTTCGGATGTGTTTGCCATTTGTCTTACTTTTTGCTTTACAAACCTACCATTTTTCACTCACAAACCCGGTTTTTTTACATCGATTTTCGTAACATTCTTTTACACAAAATTTAGCTGCGCGTACAGCTATTTTACCTACCTTTGTTAGACTGATAGCCATGCGTTTTACTTTATCTATAACACTTTTATTTTTTTCTTTTCTCTTTACGGAAAATGTTTTTTCGCAAAGTGCTTCGCAGGCTTTAGCGGCAGGCCAGGATATCAACGTACTTTTCCGTAACGAATCTACCGGAAGTATTTTTGTACACTCGCGTGGATTCGGTGCAAATTACCGCAGATTGTGGCACGTTACCGGCACACGGAAAAGGCTTTTTGAAATTGAAGGCCTTAACATGAGTCATCCTAAAGAACAAAAAGTAAAACGCGACCGCGGGAAAAGTTATTATTACGGCAAACTAAACAGCCTTGTTTTTTTACGTGCAGGTTATGGTTACCTGCAAACTTTATACAGAAGGGCAGAGCGCAAAAGTTTAGAGGTGCGTATGGTTTATACCGTTGGCCCGGTGATATGTTTTGCAAAACCTGTTTTTTTAGAAGTTCAGTATTTAGATACATTATCCGGTTCGGCCGATAATTATATTTATAAAACCGAAGCATACGATCCGGCTAAACACAATCAAAATAATATTTTAGGAAGGGCGCCTATGTTTTATGGCTTAGGTTCAACAAAAATTTATCCAGGCGCTTTTGCTAAATTGGGTTTTAGTTTTGAGTACGGGGAATTTCGCAATTCGATTAAAGCTTTAGAGGTTGGTGCCGTTTTAGATTTCTTTCCTAAAGCAGTTCCTACAATGGCAAAGTTTCCTGCAGAAAACTTTTTTGTTACCCTATATCTCGGATTCCATTTTGGAAGACGATGGTTTTAAAATATAACGGAACGCGGATGACGCAGGTAGTTAATATGATGAGCGCAGACAAAATTTTAACATCTTCTGGCAACCTACAGCAAATAATAAATCTTGTTAAATTATAAGCAATCCGCGCTATCTGCGTTCGATTTCCATTAGCAGCATGCAAAATTCAGAAGAGATTATCATTGAAAAACCCCGCAAACCCAATTGGCTGCGTGTTAAATTACCTACCGGTGAAGAGTATGTAAAGGTCCGTAACATTGTAGATAAGCATAAACTACACACCATCTGCCAAAGCGGGAATTGTCCCAATATGGGTGAATGCTGGGGAGCAGGAACTGCAACCTTTATGATCTTAGGAAACGTCTGTACACGCTCCTGCGGATTTTGCTCGGTATTTACCGGAAGGCCTTTACCTGCAGATTGGGATGAACCTATGCGCGTGGCAAAGTCTGTAAAATTAATGGGCGTTAAACATTGTGTAATTACTTCGGTTGACCGTGATGATTTAAAAGATGGCGGCTCTATAATTTGGGCGGAGACTATAAAAGCAATTCGCAAAGAAAGTCCGACAACAAAATTTGAAACATTGATTCCGGATTTTGCAGGTAATTGGGAAAACCTGCAACGTATTATTGATGTGAAGCCGGATATTGTTTCGCATAATATTGAAACCGTAAAACGATTAACCCCGCAAGTGCGCATACAGGCAAAATACGACAGAAGCCTTGAAGTTTTAAAACGCGTGAAAGAAGCCGGCATAAGAACTAAATCAGGAATTATGGTCGGGCTTGGAGAAAAAGAAGAAGAAGTGTTGCGGGCCATGGATGATTTACGCAATGTAAAATGCGATGTAATTACTATCGGGCAATATTTACAGCCTACACCAAAAAATTTACCGGTTACAGAGTTTGTGCACCCTGACCAGTTTGAACGCTATCGTTTGGCCGCTGTAGAGAAAGGGTTTTTATATGTGGAGAGCGGACCATTGGTTCGTTCTTCTTATCATGCAGAAAAACATGTTTTGTAACAAGGACGAGAGGCGAGAGGCGAAAGACGAGGGACGAAGGACGAGGGGCGGGAGAAGAAATACAATCTTCTTCTTTTTATTTGCTTTACTTTTTAATTTCCAATCTGCATTTTCACAAACCGCCTGCAATTGCGATGAAAGTAAAAATGCTTTTTCTACGTTATACATTACATCAAATCAATTAATTTTCAGAGGGAAAACCGTTTCAGTTGAAAAGGGTGAAGATTATGCAATGGCGCATTTTACAGTAACGCAACTTTTTAAAGGAAGTTGTTCAAAAGAAGTTACGGTTTACTTCGATAAAAAATCTGAATGTAATTTAAAAATGAGTGCGGGTGAAGACTGGCTGATTTACGCCAATTTAAAACAATTGCAAAAACCTTATGTGGAATATTGTTCGCGCAGCCGGAAAAATGTAATAAACACTAATAAGAATGTGGATTTGCAATACATAAAATCTGATTTAACAGTGGACGCTGAAAGCGAAAAACTACAGGAGCAATTGGGTCTACATAATTTTTCGGCACAGGCGGAAGAAGATAACCGGCACAGCAATATCATTCCCGGTTTCGGACAAAGAATTATTTTAATTCTTTTCTCTATTGCAGGATTTGTACTTATTTACGTTTTGCTGAATAAATTTTTGAAGAAATAATTAAAACCTCAGATTTTTATCGGCGCAATTTTTGTATATTATTCCGAACCTCGTGGCTGCGCAATACAGATAATTAAAACGGGTATTTCGGCTCGTGTTTAAGCCAGGCGAAATACGTTGTATATCCCAACAACATTCCAACACCGCTTCCTATTAGTGCGTAAATTCTGCGTCTCGCTCTCGATTCCCTCTCGTAACCCAAAATATAAGCATCAGAATCCAGATAATTTATATTAGAAACCGTGTTATGTTTTATTTTTACTCTGGGTAATCCAACCAGCGCTGTGTACACTACAGGCGCTATTGGCGCGAAAAAAGAGCCGGTTATCCCCCCTGCAAGCCCCAATGCCATTGTGCCAAAAAGAGAGCCTCTTGGTTTAAATCCTTTTTTTGCATCACGTTCTCCCTGCATAAACATCCACATCTCATCTCTGCTGAACCAATTGCTGATGGTGTCCTGCTGATAATAATAAAAAACATCGCCGTTATGATAACGTATCGCAAAAAGCTGATCGTTTTCCACATGCGCACGCTTGGTACTGTCTCCGGGGTCAATAAAAGTTGCGGCGCCGAAAAGTGTATCGATAACGGGGGCAATTAAAATCCGCCCGTTCATTAAAAATAAAGAATCGCCCGGTTTTTTTTGCGCAAACCCAATCACTGAGGTAAAAATTACAAAACAAACAAAGATTTTACGCATAACAACTTTTTCTAATCAGCGCGAAAGTATTCTTCTTTATCCTTTGAATAAAAAAAACTGAGTGCCATATATTTTTTAATAAACGCTTTCAAGTCCGCCGAGTTTGCAAATTTTTCAGTGATATTTTCCGTAACGGGACTTAAAGTGATTTTTGCTCCGCTGGTAGTCATTTCCATTTTATACAGGTAGTATGTTTTTGTTGAACTTGAATATTTGTCATAAACATTCAAAAACTGAACGCCGTCAATCAACGATACATAGCCGAGATACGAGCTGGTATCGGTAGGTGTGTTTTTACTTTTCTTTGAAAAGTCATACAGGTAATCGCTCTTTTTAGTGACCGTGTACATATAATCTCCCGAATTTTTAGGCTCCCATTTACCCAACAGTTTGGCATCTGTTTTAACGGCGGGCTCGTCAATAGCTATTTCAGAATTGTAGGGACAGCCTTGTAAAACAAGCATTAAGCCACTTAATAAGGTAATTTGAAGGAGTAGTTTTTTCATATTTTCAGGTTTATAGGGTAAATATACGAATATTATTTTACCCTCTTTTTGTTATTGGAAACAGCCCTTAATTTTCTTACTTTTGTTCCTCTAATTTTTTCCTTATGACAGATAAGTTTGTAGGCCGTCACAACGGTCCCCGCGCAGAAGAAGTAAAAGAAATGCTTAAGAAAATCGGTGTTTCTTCAGTTGATGAATTGATTGACCAGACAGTGCCCGAAAAAATACGTTTAAAGAAACCGTTGAAAGTAGGCGCTGCAATGAGCGAGTTTCAGTATATGAAACACCTGCGTTCTGTCGCTAAAAAAAATAAAGTGTTCCGCAGTTATATAGGTTTAGGGTTTTATAACAATATTTTACCTGCTGTTATTCAGCGTAATGTTTTAGAAAACCCGGGTTGGTATACAGCATATACTCCTTACCAGGCAGAGATTGCACAGGGGCGTTTGGAAGCACTTCTAAATTTTCAAACGATGGTGATGGATTTAACAGCCATGTCAATTGCAAATGCTTCCTTATTGGATGAAGCAACCGCTGCTGCCGAAGCGATGTTTATGTTTTACAACAACCGCGGAAAAAATAAACAGAACGCACATAAATTTTTTGTAAGCAATACTTGTTTCCCGCAAAATACAGACGTGGTAAAAACACGCGCGGTTCCTGTAGGGATTGAAGTTGTGGTTGGCGATGCAAATTCAGTAATTTTTGATGATTCGTTTTTCGGAGCGCTTATTCAATATCCGGATATTAATGGCGAAGTAACTGATTACAAAAATTTTGTGGCCTCATGCAAAGCAAAAGAAGTACAGGTTGCTGTTGCTACTGATTTATTAGCACTTGCTTTAATTACTCCTCCAGGCGAGTGGGGTGCCGATTGCGTAGTAGGAAATTCTCAACGCTTTGGTGTTCCTTTAGGATACGGCGGCCCTCACGCCGCATTCTTCGCTTGCAAAGAAGATTATAAGCGTTTAATTCCCGGACGCATTATTGGTGTAAGTGTAGACGCTGAAGGAAATCCCGCTTTGCGAATGGCATTGCAAACACGCGAACAACATATTAAACGTGAGAAGGCAACTTCAAATATTTGTACAGCACAGGCACTTCTTGCAATTATGGCAAGTATGTACGCAGTGTATCATGGCCCTGGTGGAATTAAATCTATTGCTGAACAGGTTCACTCAAACACAGCAACCGTTGCCGAAGAATTAAAGAAATTAGGCTACACTGTTAAAACAAAATTATTTTTTGATACCATCGTTGTTGAAGCAGATGTAAATAAAATCCGCTTGATTGCCGAAGCAAACGAAATTAATTTTCATTACACAGGCACAAAACACGTTGGTATTTCTTTAGATCAAACCGTTGAAGAGCAAGACGTGAATGATGTCGTTGCTGTTTTTGCAAAAGCCGCTGGCAAAGAAAATTCAGAATTCAGAATTCAGAATTCAGAATTAATCAAATCATCCTTCGCAACTCGTCACTCGTCCTTTTTAACTCATCCGGTATTCAGTACGCATCACAGCGAAACAGAAATGATGCGTTACATCAAACGTTTGGAGAATAAAGATTTGTCGCTGGTACATTCTATGATTTCATTAGGTTCCTGTACCATGAAATTAAACGCGGCATCCGAGTTACTTCCTTTAACATGGCCCGAGTTTGCAAACATGCATCCTTTCGTTCCGGTTGAACAGGCAAAAGGTTATCAATATGTCGTTAAAGAATTAACCAAAGATTTAAGTAATATCACCGGCTTTGCCTCAATGAGTTTACAACCTAACAGCGGTGCGCAAGGCGAGTATGCAGGATTGATGGTGATACGCGCTTATCATATCGCCAACGGAAATCCGAACCGTAACGTGGTGTTAATTCCATCTTCGGCGCACGGTACAAATCCTGCAAGTGCTGCTTTGGCAGGAATGCAAATTGTAATTGTAAAATGCGATGCAAAAGGGAATATTGACGTAAAGGATTTGAAAGAAAAAGCCGAACAATACAAAGACACGCTTTCTTGTTTAATGGTTACGTATCCTTCAACACACGGGGTATATGAAGAGAGCATTAAAAAAATCACAAAAATAATTCATGATAACGGCGGACAGGTTTATATGGACGGCGCTAACATGAACGCCCAAGTGGGATTAACTTCTCCTGGAAATATCGGCGCTGATGTTTGTCACCTAAATTTACACAAAACATTTGCTATTCCTCACGGTGGCGGTGGCCCCGGCATGGGCCCTATAGGTGTTGCAAAACATTTGGTGGAATTTTTACCTTCTCACCCCGTAATTAAAACAGGAGGAGAAAAAGGAATTACCGCTGTGTCCTCAGCTCCGTACGGAAGTTCATTAATACTTTTAATTTCCTACGGTTATATAAAAATGTTGGGTACTGATGGTTTGACGGATGCAACTAAAACTGCAATCCTCAATGCCAATTACATGAAAGAAATTTTAAAAGACCATTATAAAATTTTGTATACCGGAAAAAACGGCCGTTGCGCGCATGAAATGATTTTAGATTGTAACGAATTTAAAATGGCAAGCGGAGTTGAAGTAGCGGATATTGCAAAACGTTTAATGGATTATAATTTCCATGCTCCGACAGTTGCGTTCCCTGTAGTAAATACACTAATGGTTGAGCCAACAGAAAGTGAAAACAAAGCGGAACTTGATCGTTTTTGTGAGGCGATGATCAGCATACGCAAAGAGGTGCAGGAAATTTTAGACGGTAAATTTGATAAAACCGATAACGTAATTAAAAATGCGCCGCACACTTCTAAATTAGTGGTGAGCGATAACTGGCAAAAACCTTATCCGCGCGAAAAAGCGGCCTTCCCTCTTAAATGGGTAAAAGGAAATAAATTCTGGCCAAGTGTTGCGAGAGTAGATAATGCTTTCGGCGACAGGAATTTAGTTTGTGCTTGTCCTCCGCTTGAGATGTACATGGAAGAAAAACCCGAATTGGTATAATCAGATTATGTATAAAATAATTCAGCAGGCTCACTAAAATGGGCCTGTTGTATTTTATAAATTATGTTTACAGGGAATTACTATCTTTATACTACAAATTAAAATTATGACGCAATTTATCGGCAGCAACGTAACAGTAATGATCAGCAACATGGACAAGTCGGTTGCATTTTATACCGAAACCCTCGGATTAAAATTAAAAAATCGCTATGGCGAGCATTGGGCGGAAGTAGAAGGCCCCGGTATCACTATTGGGTTGCATCCCAGTAAAAAAATTAATACAGGCGATAATCTTTCGATTGCTTTCTCTGTAAAAGATCTTGATAAAGCAATTTCCGAACTGGAACAAAAAGGTGTAAAGTTTAATATCTATAAAGATGATAAAGTAAATCTTGCCTTCTTTACCGACCCGGATGGCAACATACTTTATCTTGCGCCCGCACAGTGGCAATAAAATTGTTTTTTATGAGACAATTTATTCTTTTGCTTTTTCTTCTTACAAGTTTATGGCTTAAATCCCAAACGCAGATTGATAGCCTTAAAGGCAGATTAGAAATTGCTAAAGAGGATACTCAAAAAGTTAAACTGCTTAATGAACTTTCAAAAATTGTACGTTCCGGAAACCTGTCTTCATCCCGCGATTATGCGCAGCAGGCATATGAGTTGTCTGTAAAATACAATTACCCGAAGGAAAAAGTAATCAGCCTTGTAAATCTTGGCCTCGCAAAATATTTTGAGGGGGGCATGGACGCTGCGCTCACTGATTATTTAGCTGCGCTTGAAGAAGCTGAAAAAATAAAGTTCAACCGTTTTATTCCGAATATCCTTATTAACATCGGTATTATTTATGAAGACGAACAGCATTACGGAGAAGCTATTGCCAACTATAATAAAGCCCTAAAACAATTTACGGAATTAAAAGATGAAAAAGGTTTAGGGACTGTTTACAGTAATTTGGGATCGGCTTATTATCATTCAAGAAGCTACCGCAAGGCTCTTGAGTTTTATGATAAAGCAAAAAGTATTGTTGAAAAATACGGCAACAAACGTGGCCTTGCGGGTATTTACAATAACATCGCCGGCGTTTATTCTGACTTAAAGGAATACCATAAATCACTTGACTACTATTTTAAATCACAGCAAATAAAACAAACTCTTAACGATAAGAGCGGGCAGGCTGTAACATTAAATAATATAGGCGAAACATATTTTGAAATGCACGATTACAGAAACGCGATTAGGTACAGCTTACTTTCATCCGAATTATGTAAAGTTGTGGGAAATAAAAATCAATTAAAAGAAGCTTATCTTTCGATCTCCGAATGTTATAACGCTACCAGCGATTACCAGAAAGCATATCAATACCACAAACTCTACTCAAGTGTAAAAGACAGCCTTTACACAACTGAAAGTGCTCATTCTATTGCCGAACTGGAGACAAAATTCAAAACTGCCGAAAAGGATAAGGAATTACTTATTAAAGACATTAAGATTAAAGAACAGCAAAGCGAAGCCAAACAGCAGCGCCTTATTGTTGTTTTACTTTTTGTCGGACTCGGACTTGCCCTGGTAGCGATATTTTTTGTTTTTAAAAGTTATCGCGTTAAACAAAAAGCAAATATTTTAATTGCCAAACAAAAAGAATTGGTAGAATTGAAACAAAAGGAAATTTTAGACAGCATTCATTATGCCCGGCGCATTCAACGTTCTCTATTGCCGCAGGAAAAATATATGGAGAAAACAATTTCCCGCTTAAAGAAATAAAAAAGCCATTGTGATTATCAATGACTTTTTTGTTGGTTGTTTGCTTTTTATTTTCCTTCAGGACTTTTAAAGAAAGCTTTTGCTTTTTCGTTATTCGGATCAAGTGTTTGTACAATTGTCCAGTACTCTTTCGCTTTAACGTTATCCTTCATTTTTAAATAATAATATCCTAAATATTCACAAGCAATAATAACATTGTCTTTATTTGTAGGAAGAGCTCTTTCTTCAGGTTTTACTAAAGATAACGCTTTTTCAAAATGAGGCTTTGCCAGAAACAGTTCGTTTTTAGGGTCAATGTTAATGCTGGCTTTTCCTCTCCAGAAATATCCGGTAGGGAAATTCGGGCTTGCCTGGCACAATTTAGAAAAAGCTGTATCCGCTTTTACAAACAAAGGTGTTGCTTCTGCCTCTTTTTTCTGTTTTTCTTTCATGTCTTTTTTCTCTGAAGCCTCTTTAATTTTTGCAGCGGCCAGGTAAAAATAAGCGCGGCCAAGGTCAAAATTATCCTGGCCTGTAAGCCCTTTGCCGGGGCATAATGCTTTTCTTTCGTAATTATAAACTACTTTGTCCCATTTTTTTGCCTTAAAGAAAATTTGTCCGATGGTACCGTATAGCTCACAATTTTTTACCGAGTCTAAAGCGATTGCTTTTACTATTGCATCCGCGCCCAAGGAATCCTTTCCAGTTTTTCCTAAAAGTAAGCCAAGGTATTTATAATCATCCGGTAAAATTTTAAAGTTGGCTCCTGATGTGCAATTAAAAAATTTGTTCATGGCATCAACACCCTTCGTGTATGCGTCTTTATCAATCCCGTTACCCATTTCAAAATACGACCAACCTAAGATGCGCCACATAAAACAATCTTTTGTTTCAGTTTTTACAATTTCTTCCACTTCTTTTATCGCATCGGGATATTGTTTATTGAGGAATTGAAATGAAGCATATCTTTTTTTCGCGGAAATGCCGGGGCAGTGAATTTCAAGATACTTTTTAATGTTTTCTAATGCTTTTGCAGGTTGTCCCGCCAGATGATATAGTTCCGCCATCTCCATATAAGCAGGCGCAAATTTCGGGTCAGCAGTAATTGCCTGTTTGTAAAAATCAAGGGCGATATTGTAGTTACGCCCGCGCCCGTATAATTTTCCTTTACGTAAAATTCCTTTGGCAGATTTTGAATTTAATTCCAACGCTTTGTCGTATTCTTTAACAGCAAGGCTTCCGTCCGTAGGCATTTGTTCAAGCAAACAATCACCCATTAATAAATGTGCTTCCGGGTTTTTAGGTTCCGCTTTAATCGCGTCGGTAAGTAATTTATTTGCTTCTGTTAAATTTTTATACAGATCAGCAACATTGATATATACCTCAGCAAGTTTCATTAACGCGGTAGCATTTTTTACGCCGAGAGTTTTTGCCTTAAACAAATTTGTGTTGGCTTCTTTATCGTTACCCTGGCCCAGTAAAACTTTTCCGACACCGATATAATTTAAAGCGTTAGTAGCCTGAATTTCGGTTCCTTTTTTATAAATAATCAGGGCCGAATCCGGGTTGTTGTTTTTATAAAAATTTTCCCCGTAGTAAAAATAATAATCGCCTTTGCCAGGTTCTTTTGCAATAAGCGAGCGGAAATTAGCCGCCGCCGTTTCAAAACATTCGTTTTCGGTATTTGTAATTGCGTCCTGCAAGTTTTGTGCGTTGGCAGCAAAAGCAAACGAAAGACTTAAAACAACTAAACTTATTTTTTTCATATACATTTATTTTAATATAAAGCTGATTGGTAAATTATAATATACTCTTACAGGCTTTCCGTTTTGTTTTCCGGGAACCCATTTGGGCATTATTTTAACGACGTGTATAGCTTCCTCTTCTAAAGCTTTTCCGTTAGGAATGCCTTTTATAATATCAATCGTACCAATACTGCCGTCAGGCTCAATGATAAATTTCAGGTAAACCTTTCCCTGTATCCTTTCCTCCTTTTCCTTTTGAGGATACGTAATGTTTTGTGCAATGAACTGATACATGCTTTTTGTTCCATCAGGAAATTGCGGCATTTCTTCTACTACAGTAAATATTTCGCTTTTATTTTCAACTACAGGAGTAACAGCCACGTTTTCTGAAGAAGTATCATTTTTTACTTTAAACGTTGTTACCTGCGGGAAAATCCGTGCAAACGAAAATAAAAATATGAAGGTGAATAAAATTCTCATTTTTTATGCGTGTTGCCGTGCGGATGTGTTGTTGTTGCCGGATGTGTGTTTGTATTGACGTTGTTATTTGTATTTGCTTTTTTCTGCGCCAACACAAAATAAAACGGAACATTTTTATACACCCTTACAACGTGCCCGTCCTGCATGCCCGGTTTCCATTTAGGCATTAATTTTATTACACGAATGGCTTCTTTTACAAGATTATCTCCTTTATCAACGCTGTCAATTGCTTTTATGTCGGTAAGGCTTCCATCCTTTTCCACAATAAACTGCATCATAATTGTTCCCTGGATGTTTGATTTTTTCTCTGTTTCGGGATATTCAAGATTATCTTGTATAAATTCTATCATGCCCTGCGAGCCGCCATTTGGAAACTCAGGCATTTTGGTAGCCAACACATAAGGCTGATCATCCTGATTGGATGTTTGCGCTAAAACATTGCTTTCAATTCCGAAAAGAAAAAAAACAGCGAGTATGAAGAAAAAACGGTTCATTTTACAATACACAAAAATAACATTTACCAACGCCATGCCAAATTAATGAGGCTAATTTTATTGTCCGCCAAGGGGCCTTGTATTTGCCTCTATAACACGCTCTTGCCTGAAAGCCGGTACCAGGCCCGATTTTAACAACATCAACTGGCCTTTTTGCCCGGCCACAAAAGCAATAAAACCTGTGCCCAAAGTAAAATCTGCGCTGCGACGCATAATATACATATAGCGACAAAAAGGATAATCCCTCGTTTCTATATTACTTTGGTCGGGAAAATAACCGACAGTACCTTCTTGTTTAGAAACTGCTAAAGCTTTTACTTTTGTTAAAATTTCTTTGGTGATGGTTTCGTCTTTATCACTTATCCAGGCATAATCAATTACGCCTATTAATTTATTTCCGGCAGCTACCATTTTAATCAATTCTTCCGTATTCTTTGCCGCGAAACAATTTTTTCCGAAAGAATTACCTGGCAATAAACTGTCTTTTAGATAACGCGTCGCTCCGGAATTTTCGTTATCAAAAACGATTCTATAACTCGTATCCGCACCACTTAAAAAAGATTTCAATTTTTCTATTGAAAAAACAGAATCGCTTGTGCCCGCCGGAACAATAAAAGCCAAAGCGCTTTTTGCAACGCAAACTTGTTTAGGGAAAAGATTTTTTGCGGCAAATTTTTTCATCTCCGCTTCCGATAAATTGCGGGAGAGCAAAATTACTTTGCAGCTATCATTAAATAATCCTTCAATGGCCTGCACTTCGTTTACATAACTTACATCTATTTGCGAATTGGAATAGATTTCTAAAAAAGTAGCGGCCTGGTTTTTCATAGGCACCCTAAATCCTTCTTCGCAAAAAACTTTCAGTACTCCGGATGTAGGTGTATTCGGCATATCTTTAGGGTTATCGCTTTGGTTACAGGCGAAAAAAAACAGTGCCGGAAAAAAAAGATAGAAAGAAGAAATTTTATTCTTCATCGTTGTCGTGTTTTAATTTTTTAAACTTAATGTATTGCCTCGCTCCGCGATAACCCGCATACACTAAAAACAGTATGCCCAGCCATTTGCGGTTTGGCGGCGGAAAATTATCTATCATCACATCGCTGCACAAAAAAAGAAGACCGCAACATAAAAATGCTGCGGCCATTATTGTACCAAACCAGAACAAAGCTGTTTGCATTAGCTTGTCTTGCATGGCAAAATTATTTCAACTGGAACTTAATCGGCAGGTTCATCAACACGCGTACTGCACGTCCGTTTTGTTTACCTATAGACCAGTTAGGCATGTTTTTTACCACACGCATAGCTTCTTTATCAAGTCCAGGCCCACCCTTTACTCCTTTTGCAATTTCTACATTTGAAATAGCGCCGTTAGGTTCAACCACAAATTTCACGTAGCAAGTTCCTGCGATATCCGCTTCTTTTTCTACTTGCGGATACTGAATGTTTTTCTGAATATACTTCATCAGCTCGGCCATTCCACCCGGAAATCCAGGCATCTCTTCCACCACAGTAAATACCTCAGCAGCTTTTTCTTCTACCGGGCCATTTCCTGTTTCACTCGGCACGACAACTTCATCGCCGCTACCTTCCTGCGTGGTAGTACTAACTTGTGTATCTACCAGTTTTTCCTGCG
>DATMMV010000056.1:0-14511 GCA_035569635.1 Bacteroidia bacterium
ATTATTATACTTAATATTGTTAGTCGCAAGTACGGTCATTGTTAAACCATTTGGCATTTTTTTTGCGCGATTATCACACCAAGCTTTAAGGTATCGCACTATACGAATCAACTGACCCTCTTTATCTTTCTTTTTTATAAACCATTCCTTGAATTCTTTCGGGTCACTTTTTTGCCAGTCTTCATCTTTTACAGCGAGGTGTGGATTTTCCGACTCATTCGTTTCACTCGCTTTATAGTACACCGGCAAATCTATATGGTAATCTCCTTTATAAATTACTCGAATACATTTTTTGCGGTGTTGCGGTTTTTCTGAAGTGGCTTTTTCAACTGCATCCCAAATCCAACCCTGCACCGTTGTGCAGGTTTCTTCTGGCTTTGGAAAAAAATATACTCCATTATCGAGATCACAGGTATCATCTTTTGTACGAATCATCGTACCTAAAAAATAAGATCCTTGACCGCGAAATTTTGGCTTATACTCAGGATGCTTATCCGCAAAATGTTTTCTTATTGCATCGCGCAATTTATCACGCGAAGCAATTAAACTATCCTTCTTTGTCGGTGCAATATTTAAGTCACCGTTAAATTTTATAAATAAATTATTGCAATTGCTCATGTCTATTTTGTTTTATATGTTTTTGGTGTTTCGAAAAATTTAAGAACTTCAGGTTTAACTGCATAGGTATAACCATCGTGATCGCCCATAGCTTTGAGTGTCTTTAAAGCTTTTTCATCAGTTCTGTCCATATCAATAACACCAATATGTTCGTGAGATAACTTTGGAGATGGTACTCTATAATATGTTCCGGCGGGGCGAATACTTTTTATTATTTTTTCAAGAAAGAAATTTGTAAAAAAAGCTTGTCCATCCATTGATGTTTGAAATAGTTTATTACCCCAACTCCTAAACGATTTTGATTTTTTTGATGTTGAAACCCATCCTGACGGATGAGCTACGCTTGAAATAGATAATATCTCATATGTATCATATTCTTTTACTTCGCCTTCTCCAACAAAAAAATCTAATGCTTCTAATAATCCACAAAGGCTCGGGTTATTTGCCCAAACGCCTCCATCAGCATATAGCATATTTTTATATTCGTGTATCGGCAAATAAGTAGGGGCTGCTGAAGTTGCCAATGCAACATCAACCATAGGAATATCTTTATCCATAAAAAAACCACCCTCCTTATGAGGGAATTTAAAAACACGGGGCTCACCTTTTATTAAATTAAAACTGGGAATACACAACAGATTATCCGCTTCACCCATAGTTCTCTTTCCGAATGTTTCTTCCAGGATTTCTTTAAGCGGCTCGCTTGGGTGTTTACCCCATAACAATAACTGCTTAAAAAATTGCCATTTAGATTGAAAATATCTTATCACGCGATTATTAGAGGTGGCAAAAATTTTAGAACCTTTTTCAAAATATAAATCTGCCAACTCTTGTGCTGATTTTCCGCTAGCCAATCCTAAAGCTATTAACCCACCGGTAGAAGTCCCACATATCATATCGAAATGATCGGTAATTTTTTTACCGGTTTTTTCTTCAAATCGAGCTAACACGCAAGCACTGTACAGGCCTTTAATACCACCACCATCTATAGATAGAATTTTAAATATTTTTGCCATAAATTTTAATATTTGTCCGGTGATTTACTTATTGATGTATGCGGTTGCCCTAAGAGAGATTGCCAAATTGACGTAAATTCTAAAGCAATAAATCTTTCAATAAAATGATTTGTTGAGTTTTTTTTGTTGAATTCGGTCAAACAATCTTCCAAATCTGTTTTAGCAACATCAACTTCTCTTTTCTGTTTCCATAAGGTTGTATTTGGTAAATAAGTAACTTTACCTGTCGGCGGATAAGTTAATCTATCTGCATATCCTTTGGCAAGCATACAGTTTTTCACGGCAGTGTGTACTGCATCATGTTTAGAATTAATGTCGTAACAAATTAATACATCGTAGTCTTGTGCCATTTAATTATTGTTTTAAAATTGTCCCAAGAACTATGCGGTCTACTCGGGATGTGGCAGCCGGGTTAATTTATCTGTAGCTATTTTTAGAGGTAGTTGAAAGAAAATTTTACAGCTAAGAAAAATTTCTATATTTGCGCCTTCAAAAAGCAACCACCTGTTGGAATTAACACCTAAACAGGATTTGCACTTCACAAAAAAGAGTGTTTTAAGATTCTCAGGTCCGCTAAAACACTCTTTTTATTTTGTATCATTTTTAATCAATCTGTATGCCAGTTTACATAATTCACATATTTATGAAAAATTGGCAGATTAATTCTGTAACTGGTTATTAGTCGGTAAGCACATATAATGCCTCTCTTTTAATTCACGTAACTCCATCATCTCTTTATTTAACTTGTTCTCGTAAGCCTCTATTAACATGGGTTCAAACCTGACCGCTTTAAAACTTTTACTTATAAAATATTCCTGTAGTATTTCCAACGTAGTATTTATATTACCCAGCTTATTCTGAACAATAATTGTTGTTCCATAATAAAGTATAGTTAAAACCGCTACAACGGTGGCTATAATCTCAACTGCATCCCAAAAACCGCAATTAAATACTGCGTACGCCGTAACGCCAATACCTAATAAAAAAGCAAATAGTATAATTTTTATAAACCTAAAAAATTTCACTGCGGCACTGGTCAAATCGCCCTTCAGTTTTCTCAGTTTATTTAACTCCTTAATTAAATAAGATACATGCTTCTCTTTCTCATTTATTCTCTCTCTTAGATCATCTTTGTATCGTTTAATCTTATCTGTTTTGAAGATATGATACAACGCAATCACAATAAGTAGTATAATCCCCCAGAACACCCAATTAGGTAAGGATTCATCATTTCTCTGCTTTCTCATCTTAATTACTTTTTTAATAGATTAATAATTTAGTTTACAAATATACTATTTTAATACATACTTGTCAACTATAATGTGTCAATTTGTCAGAAACACCCTTTTTGTCACCTTTTTGCCATTTTTACGTATACTAACAATAAATTGTGTACTATTTGCGTTACATGTATAGAAATTTTACTCATATTTGGCAGTAAATTTGTCAACTACACTTAAAAAAGCAATAAATATACGTATGGAAATGAAATCCGCTAATGAAATATTTTCTGAAAGATTTAAGTCAGCGCGCAACCTGAATGGCTTGTCATTGCAGGATCTTGCTGATAAACTGAATAATAAGGTTTCAAGGCAGGCATTGCATAAATATGAAAAAGGTGAAGTAATTCCCGATAGTGAAATGATTGCCTTGTTAAGTGAAGTTTTGAACGTAAGACCGGAATTCTTTTTTAGAGAAATTAAGGTAGAATTGGGAGAAATTGAATTTCGTAAACTAAAAAAACTGCCTGCAAAAGAAGAAACCCGCGTAATAGAGCAAACTAAGGACTATCTTTCTCGGTACATTGAACTGGAAGAAATTATAGGGATTCAGGAGAATTTCAAAAATCCTTTAGCTTCGCTGCCCGCTATAAACACTTTTAAGGAAGTACAACAAGCCGCAAAAAAAGTCAGGAGTGAATGGAACTTGGGTACTGACCCAATTTTCAACGCGCTTGAATTATTAGAAGATAACCACATTAAGGTAATTGAGATTAATGCGGGCGACGGTTTTGATGGTATGCAAACTTGGGTAAATGGGAACATTCCGGTAATTGCCATTAATAGGAGTAGGGTAAAAAAGTATGATAGGGTTCGATTCACCGTAATGCATGAACTGGCGCACTTATTATTACCAATCAAGCATTTACCTGAAAACAAAAGAGAAACTTTGTGTCATCAGTTTGCTGGCGCTATGTTATTTCCGGAAGAAGCTGTGTTCATGGAAATGGGCAAGGTGCGTCATCGTTTATTTATTCAGGAATTGGGCGCTTTAAAGCAGCAATACGGTATTTCTATACAAGCAATTGTAATGAGGTTGAAAGATCTTGAAATTATTTCCGATAATTATTGTCGTCAATTTTTCTTCTATTTAAATCAAATGAATTGGAAAGTTGATGAGCCTACCGACTACGAATATATTGGTTCTGAAAAATCTAACCGATTCGATCAATTATTATTCAGAGCATTAGCTGAAGATCAAATATCAATGAGTAAGGCCGCTAGTTTAAAAAATCAGAAAGTTGCTGAGTTTAAAGCGAAAAGTTTAATGGTTGGATGAAAATAGCAATAACGGATGCTTGTATTTTCATTGATATTTATGATTTACAGCTCACTTCAAAATTTTTTGGTTTAGAACTGGACATTCATACGTCCGTGGATGTTTTTAATGAACTTTATGATGAGCAGAAGGAAATGCTGAGGGCATTTGAATCTGTTGGGAAACTTACTTTACATTCAATCAAAGAAGAGGATCGTAAAGTAATTTTTGCTAAAGGCTACCCGAGGTCACTTTCAGATAACGACAAAACCGTTTTATTTTTATCTGAAAAAATTGATGCGATGGTTTTAAGTAGTGATAAGTCCGTAAGAAAACACGCAAAAAAATTGTGTGTCGAATATCATGGAATGCTTTGGATTTTTGACAAATTAATTGAAATGAACCTTATTGATAATAATACTGCCATCCAAAAAACAACACAATTATTTAAAACAAATATTGTTTATCAAAATAACCTTGAGTTAAAAACAGAAATTGATAAACGTATAGCAACTTGGATGCAGTAACTATTCAGGCGTAAATTGTGTGATCTATATTAATAAACAGAAATAGTTTATTCTATTCACTCATAGCGCTTCACAAATCCTTGTTGTCATCAGAATCTTTATCCTTATTGCGCTTGCCCGGATAAATAGTTAGAGCATCAAATTCCTGGTCTATGTCCTTAAAGCGGTTCTTATTAGTAATAGCAATTCCTTTCTCAACTCTAATTTCCATGTCGCTGTCGTGAACGATTTCGTAAGATCCTCGGAATTGCCCTGCCTTTGTATTTTGACAGATTGCAATAAATCCAGATTGGCTGTATTTATTTCGAAGGGCTTGCATTAACTTCGGATCAATGTGCATATTATTTAGGCTATCAATAAAAACAAAATGAAATTTATTAGGAATGTACTTTAAAATATCCTCACCGCGTTTTATTTTTTCAACGGCATAAAAGCGAGATACGCCTTTAAACCCTATTACCTCAACCTTTTCAATAAAGGTGTTGGCAAAACCTTCTTCTCCACTTATGTAAAGTACAGTACCGAAGTTCTGGGCAAGATACTTAGCGAACTGCAAGGCAAAACTGGATTTTCCATGCCCGCTCTTTCCGTGTATCACGCAAAAAAAATTAGTTTGAGGTTGCCCTAAAAACTTTTCCCATTTGCCGATAAAATTCAACTTTGGTTTTTTCTTTTTGGATAAATGTTCACCGGAAAATATTAAATCCGATTCCAGATCATTCTTCTTTTTTCCCCCCTTGTTTATTAATGGTTTTGATTTTTCTTTTTCAATATCTGAGGACAAATTATTGTCTGTGTCAATTTTCTCTTCTAAAGGTTCTTTTAAAGAGCGGTTATTTATTCCATCTCTTTGAACCTTTTTATAGAGATAATAAATACTCACTACTTTTTCTTCGGTTTCCATAACAGGATATTGTATAAGCTCTTTCTCCAATTCCTTTTCTTGTTCCTGATACAAGCCAATGAGCCTTTCGGCTTCCTTTTTTAAATGTTCTGCTTTGGCGATCAGCGGTTGAAATTCCAACATTCTTTTGTACACAATCGCAAAATTCGCTGGTTTGCTCATTGCCTTTTTATAACTCAGAATATTTGAATCAAGCCCTTTAAGTGTGTCTTGGGTTTCAAGCATTAATGTCCTGCATATATCAAGCTTCTCTTTGCATTGCTTGTATTCATCGGTTTCCTTCTTAACCATACGGGTGAAATATTTTTCCGGCAAAGGCTCTTCTTCAGTAGGCTCCTCTTTTTTATCCGTGGTATTTTCTTCCGGATTTTTCTGGTCTGGCTCTACATTTTTTTCATCCTCGCCGGGTTCATAAATCACATTATAAAAAGGCCCCGGCCCATCGGAACCTGAAGTGATCTCCTCCTTTTTTTCAATTGGCGGTGTATCAAAAGTTTCTTGTTCTTGCGGTGTCTGATCGTCTTCAGGAGGCGGTATTATTTCTTTTTCAGGATCAAGCTTAATTCCTGATAACCCATCCTTTTTGGCTTTCTTCATCCGAGCCCAATGGCGAGCCTTGCAAGTAGTAGTGCAAAACTTGGAATCCCCCCTTTTTTCTTCAGGAACCGGCGCACCACACATTATGCAATTCTTCTTCATGGGTTCTTTTCTTAGCTTATTATCCGTCAAAATAAACGTCTAAAAGCAATGATTTTGATGGCTATAGACGTCTGAGACATCTATTTTGACGGATAAAGCGTCAATGAATAGCTTTCTTTTAATTCAATTTCGATAATCTCTATTTTTAATAATTGGAAAAAACAGGTTGAGCTTAGCTCAACCTGTTACTTTACTCTTCTTTAAGCTCGGAGAGATACTCTTCCAACTCATCTACGGAATCTGCCTCATCTTTGTCATAGAGTACTTCTATCTCTATTTCATCGTTTTCGGTTTTTCCGATTATTGAATTTTCCAAGCCTGTCTCTACAAGCCTTTCGGTGAACTCCCCAATGTGCTCACTGGGAACTTCCAAGATTGCTTTTCGCATATCCTTTTTGTTTTAATTGGTTAGACTTATGGTTCTCTTTTTCGTTTTAACGAAACCTTGCTGGTTTTTCCCTCAAGCGAAGCGCCTACTTACACGAAGACCCTTCATGAAATTAAGCACCTCGCTTTTTTTGAACAGAAGTTTTCGGCCTATGCGGTAAAAGGGCATACCTTTTTTCTTATAGTTATGTATGCTCACTTTGGAGCAATGCAGAAAATCAGCGAGCGCCGGAATGTCGAAACATTCGTCCTGCTCTGTTTGTTTTTCTGTTTGCTCTTTTTGCTTTTGGCCTAAAACTTCCTCAACCAGTCCTTTCGTAAGCGCTATGAACTCTTCTATGGACAGAGTGAACAGCGGCTTGCTCTTTGCATCCATTCTTGCTTTTCATTTTGGACTGTTATTGACTCGGGTTACCGAGGGTTATTATTTTAGGTTTTCATCTTTAACATACCCACAATTCAGGTCTTAACCTTATAATACGCTGTTAAGCGTTCAGATATTTTCGATATGCTATATGTTATTTTTTCTTCCACTTATAGGAAGCCATTTGACACCATCCTTTCTTCTCTGCCTTAATAGGGTTTATAACATGCTATAAACCGGGCATACTAAGGCTTTGAATTTTTAGTAAATATTTAGGTTAATTATAGACAAGTAGTTATTTGCTCATAACATATAGAGTAATAAAATTATTTCTCTTGGATTATATATTAAAAACGATGGTGTTTTAACTTTATTGCAAGTAAATTATAAACCTCCTTCGTTCCTTAATTGGTTATACTGAAACTCCGTAAAAAAAATTCAAAAAAAGGTTTCCGTTTTGTAAGTGGTCGGTTTCAGCAAATAACTGGCGGGATTTGGTGGGAAAGTTTAGGCGATCTAGGTTATATTAGCTTGTGGGGCGTATCGGGTTGCATTCTATCCGTTCATAAACGTTTATTCCTTCTCGACCGGATAAGCGTTTATGGAGGAAAAATAAACGTTTATTGACAGGTTAAGCGTTTAAAATAAACGTTTATGAGAACTTATATACATAACTACTATTAATACTACATCGTTAATTTTTTCACTACATGCTCTTCTGTAGCGGATTTGTTGTGTAAAATAAGATATTCGTAATGGAAATAACATCAAAGCGATTTTGATAATGTGATTACGTGCGCCGAAATTGATTATCGGTTTAATTGTAAAAAACCCTTAAATGAATTTTTCTGACCGGTTTTTAAGTTGGCATAAGTAATTATATAATAATATGTCCCTTCATTACATTCAGTGCCGGATGTCGTGTGACCATCCCACTCTTCTGCGAAATTTCCGGATTCAAAAATTTTTAAACCCCAACGATCATATATAGTAACGCTGTAATCAGAAAGAGAGATTTCATTTTGAATTTGTGGAAGCCAAACATCATTGATTTCATCGGAATTAGGCGTAAAAATATTAGGCACTGTTATTATTGGCGAATTGCAATACTCAACGTTTACTTTTATTATATCAATTGTTGTATAACAGCTATCCTTCTGAAAAAAGGTATATGAAGTCGCTGTAACAGGATTAACATTTATTTGTTGTGCTTGTAAACCAGTGTTCCACCAATGATTACACCATGTGCAGTTGTTAACAGCACTTAATTTAACGGTGTCTCCAATACAAATTAAGGTGTCGTTTCCAACAGAAGCTTTATAAAGTATAGGCACACGAATAATGAGCGTATCGTAAGTTAAAATGCCGCACTGCTGTTTTTGCAAAACGTAGGTGGTGCTAACAGTTGGACTAAATGTTGGTGAAGCAACATTGAAGCTATCTAAACTGTTCGCATCCCCAGCGAATATGCTCCAGTTATATTGCGCCCCAAAAGTTGAAATTAAATTGGGCTTTACCATTGTTCCAAAACAAACGTTTGTGTCTTTCCCTGCATATGCAGGGTTATATTCAGCAAGGCTTACATCATCAATATAGAAGTATGCTGCGGGAGATAGATTACTCCTCGGTAAAGGCAAAGTATCAGTATTTGAATCATCAAAAAAATTACCTATTGTAATATAATTTTCCCCACCATTTGCATTGTACAAACCCTTTATTTCAGTCCAATTTATTTTATCATTTAAATAATTATTAAATGGGTTTTGAATTTGTGGAATGGCGGGTATTAAATATTGAGCATAATTTGTTACAGATCCTTGTGAAATGTTACACCCCATTCTTGATGTTGCATATCCAGAAAACGAATCTGCAAGACTTGAATAAAAAGACATACAGTAATTTTTATTTTTTCGAAGAGTATCAGATAATTTTATTTCAATATATTCTCTTAAATTAGGTTGAGAAATCGATTTTCCATAAACAGCGAATCCAGAATAACTAAGTCCTGTTCTTGGATTTTGCCAGCCCCAACAATTAGAAGGTACTCCATGACAAGGAATATTCCATCCACCCCCACAAATTTGTGTGTCACATATGTTAAATAAATCTGAGGAAGCATTATTGGGATTTTGCCATCCAATTGCGAGTGTCGAGGTTGTTGCGCCAATACAATTTGTTGGACAGATGCTAATATTCTCAAAACTCCAATTAGGAACAAGATTTTGTTGAGCCTTAGCAGAGCGAAAGAACATTAACCAAAAAACGATAACAAAAAATATTTTTAACGGATTGTTCATGAAGTAAAAGAGCGCTATCTTATATAAAGATAGCGCTCTCATATAGATTTAATATTATGCTTAATTTAAAATAATTAGCTTGTCAAAATGAATAGTAGCTCCGTTTACTATTACTTTATACATATAAGTTCCATTAGCAAGACGAGTAATGTCCACATTTTGCGCAGAACTCTGATTTCCTACTAAAACAGTCTTTAAAACCATTTCTCCTAAGCTATTATAAACAACAAATTCAGTTTTATCGTTTTCGCCTGCTTGTAAACCTTCAATAAATAAACTACTGCTTGCTGGGTTTGGATAAATAATTAAACCATTTTGAGCAGTTGTGCTTTCAGCTTCAATATTTTGTGAAGCTGTACGAGAAGCTAGAGAAGGAATAGAAGAATTTTTTTCGCAAATATTTAAATAGCGTAATGTGTCAAAACGTGAAAGTAAAGACCTTGCACGATAAACTCCTTCTCCATATTCGTAGGGACAAAGTTGTGCAATATTCCTTACTTGCTGCACTTCTGAGTTATTTAAATGTCGCCTTTGTTTTACAAAGGAACCGTATAAATTATTTATCTTCTGCATATAGGTGTCATATTTGTCAGTTGGAGCAAAGGTGTTATTTATCGATAGTGCGATATTAATCTTTGCACTATCACTTCCTGCGTTACCAAATAATGTATCAGTAGCAACTAATTGAGCGTGTGAAGTACCAGACATAGAGCCCATAAAAGTCGTAAGAGTAGCATCCCCACTATATGAAGCAGAACCTGCTCCTATTAAAGTACGGTATAAATCTAATTTGTTTCCAAAACTTGCTGTCGTGTTAAATTGAGCAAATTGCAAAGAATTAGTTGCGATTTGTTGAGCAATTCCATTCGACAGAACAGGTGGTTGACCCGGGCCAAGCAAATTAATTATTGGGCAGGGCCTAGGACTAAATGCAAAAGGGGTTAGTGCATAAGGGGCACCTATTGGAATTGCTGTTGAAGGGGTTGCTGGAAAATCGCTTACACTTGGAATGGGTCTGTTATTTCCTACATTGACATAATAAAAAGGAGACAGAGTGCCGTTCGTAGAATTATTTGCATACATGGCATATTGCCCAACATTAATAAATTTATTAGCATTCGTAAATCCTGGAAATCCGCCATGCCCTTGCGGACCAACAAATCCGGCATTATCTAACCAGAAACTAACTATTGCGGCATCTTGCAATGTGTTCTCAACAATAGAACTGGTGTTTTGTGAGCCTTGACATTTGAGTGCAACATCAACATGATTTATTCTGTTACAACTAACTATTGAATTAATACCGTTCTCTGTAATAATACCAAACTGTCCATATTTCCATGCATTAACAGTATTGATTGAACTTATATCATTTTGCGAAATAGTAGAACCATCACAATGTGTAGCGGAAATGCCATGTGTAAAATTGTTTACGCTGATATTATTATCCTCGTACATACTGATTGTATTATTAATTATATTGCTTCCTATGGCGGTTAGAGCTGTAATCCCCAATTGATAATTAGTAATTGTATTTCCAAGTATATTGATATGCGCATTATTTGGCCCACCACCAAAATTATGTGGCAAACTTGAAGCGAAAATTGCTTCCGGCAAATTCGTATAAGTAGGATTAAAAAAAGAATAAAAACCATTAGAGATATTGAAGTTATTACCTGAAATGTCAAGATGTTGACCGGAAGCAGGAACAAAGAAAGCATTTACGCCTTGATAAAAGTGATCGGAAAAATTGTTATTAGAAATAGAAACATTTTGAAGTGCTTGGCCCGAGCTATTACCAACCGAAGTATAGAAAACACCACTGTATGTAGTTAAATTAAAACTATTACCAGTAATGTTAACCGCAGAACCTCCATCGGGCTCGGCTATTATTCCATATCGGCAAATATTAAAATTGTTTGCATTAGAGCCGCCACCTCCAACAGTAAGTGAAGAGCCATAAAAATTAATTCCTGAACCTACTTTAGGATTATAATATGGTGCGATCGCACTTCCATACAGGTGATTATTTACGTCCGTTTCATTATCACTTGGTTGAATCAATAGCATATCTTGAAAAGTACATTTTTGAACTGTCAAATCTCCACCACTAAGAATACCATCCATTTGCCAATCAAAAAAACAATTTTTAATTAGTCTCGGAGCCCCACTTCCTCCTTGATATGCAAGTAAACCAGCAGCAATACCAGTAAAAGAATAATACTTAGATTTATAATTAAAGTTGTGTAGATACGCCGTTGGTAAACCAGATAGAGCGCCCGTATTACCTTTCGGGGTAATTGTACTTTGTACCATTGCCATCGTAACATTGTTTCGGCAAGTAAATACACTATTATTTATTTGAAGATTTCCTGAATAAGAGTTAACTGGGAAAGCAAATGGGTCAAAATCATTTGCAATACCCACGGCACATCGATTAAACCAAACTTTATTTAAAGTAATACTTGGATTTGAAGCAGGTGTAGGAACATTTATAGGATCAACAGCATTTATTCCGTATTTAGCATCTTCAATTAATGAATTATTAATTGTAAGAGATGGATTTGTGTTTACGCCAATATTATCTCCAGCGAAAGCAATTCCTTCCCACATGTCATTGCAACCATAAAGATGGCAGTTAGTCAGAGATAAATTATCTTCTAAAACAATTTGCGAACCGGGGTTCATTATAAAGTTGGAACCTGAGAAGCTTGTTAAGGGATTTATTACTCCCGCATTTCCAACATCAATTTGACCAGTTACAATATAATTACCATTGGGCAAACCAGAAAGGGTACTCTGTCCGGTTCCGTTTCCTATAACAGTGTAACCAGAATTAGAGAAGGTATTACAGCATGGCTTGATTTGAATGGAATTTGTTGTTGTACAAATAGTAACACTTGCTCCGCCCGGTAAAGTTTGAGTAGTGGTTAAAGTTAAGACGTAAGTTTGGTTTTTATTTGGGTTATTCGCCAATAGCGCGATTGTTTGACTGTTATTATTTCCTCCAGAAAATGTAATATTTCCATCATTTGGAGAAATAGACCACGCATAAGTATTTGCCGTATTAATTGATGAAAAATAAGTGGAAAAGCTTGTGTTTAATTGACAGAGATTGAAGCTCGGAACTTGAATTGCAGAAGAGGGATTTGAACCCAAGCCAATTTGAGCCGAAGGTAAAACGTTTGCTGTTATAGATTTTGTAAGCGGACATCCGAACGAATTTATTCCTGTAACGGTATATAAAGTGGTTGCAGCGGGTGATACTGTGGTATTACAATTTATTACACTAGTGCATGAATAATTAAGACCTGGCCCCGACCAATTAAAATCTAAGTTTCCGCTTGTAGATTGAGCATTTAAATTTATGGGTTGATTAGGGCAGGATGGATTAGGTGTACTGTTCACTAAAAAGTCGGTATAGGGTAATACGTTAAGCACAATTGTTGCAGGATTTTCACAATCTGGTAAGGAAGAATATACAGTATAGGTAACAGGTGTTTGTACAGTAACATATGGCATAGTGACCACGACTGACGGACCTGATCCATTAACAACAGTATTATCATGATTATTTACAACATAGTAGGAATTGGCCCCGGTAATAGTGAATAGAGAACTTTGTCCAGAGCAGTATGTCGTTGGTTTAGTAAAAATAGATATGCTACCAGCTATTGGGCTTTGAATTAGAACTATTTTGGCTGGCGGACTAGAGCATTTTGTATTTACATTACTTGCCTCAACCCAAATTGGAGCATATTGTATAGGGGGGGTGAGGGTGATGGAAGGCCCTGAGCCTATTGAAGGCCCTATTTCTGCACCAAATTGGTCAGAAAGGAACCAAGAATAATTATAATCTGGGTCATTATTAACGGATAACGTAAAGGGATTCTTGGCTATACAATATTTTATTGGTGAAGGAGCGGAAATAGGAGCAGATATTCTAACTTTAAAATCTGCGTGATCGACTTCGTTTCCCCCAACATCATAAAGTGTTAATCTCAACTGAACATAATGCCCAGCAACGGAGCCAGCCGTTGTTGTTGCATCTATTGAGAGTAGAACATTTCCCTCACTTGGATCAAAAAATAATTTATTACCCCCACCAGTTATATGTGAATTTGCATTAGGCACGCCAACAGTACACCAGCTTGAATATCCAGCAAACCCTGTAAAGGAGACCCAAACTTGGATGTGATCAAAGTCAGAATTTTGGCCTAGGGTATTAAAGGAAGACCCGCTATTGCTTATAACCGAAATAACTGGATAATAATTTCCAGATGAAATAGCCGTTGCGTCCAAATGTGCAGTCTCGGTAGACGGAGGGCTAATATGGTTAAAAGTTGATAGGCAATAATCGTGCATAGACAATACTTGTTGGCACTTTGCATGAAGAGCAAGTAAGATTAGGGCATTAACTATAAATAGTTTTTTTAAATTCTTTTTCATTTCTAAAATTTAAAATGATTTAGACAACCTGTCTACAAGAGTAGTTAATTTCTTGTATCAAAAAAAATAAATTAACAAAAATTTTATTCACCTTTATATTTGGTGATAAGGAAGTTCAAATGTTTTAAATTTCCTTTTTGGGCCTAAACGTAATTTTGTAGTTCAATCCAAGGGTCAAGAACGCTATACCATACCCACCTTCGGCAAAAATCCCGGCCTGTTCATTAAATCTATATCGGCAACCAACAAAGCCGCCAAAAATTAAGCCACCATTGTAATTCGGTGGCGACTCTATAATAATATGGTGTGGGCTTGATGTAGAAGCGCTGTAATTAACGAAATTGTATCCAATAAGGACACCGGAAAACAAATCAATTTTTTTATTTGAAATAACATTATTAAAATGGTACGCAAGCCTTAGTCCCGTTGTCAAAATACTCCAGGAATGAGTTTCGGACCAATGTTGCCAATAAGAATTGTAATTATTTTGAAAAGTACCAGGTACCCACTCCTTTTCATCATATTGCCTAGTAGCCTTCGTTCTGCTTATGATGGCTCCTAAGCTAATTGAATTCGTTAATCCATATTCAATCGCAAAACTGCCAGTAACGAGGGGCATTGCACCAGGCGTATAAAATGTAGTAAAAAAACCGGAACCAACGCAAAAATCAATTTGTTTCTTATTAAAGGATTGAGGATATGTTTTAAAACA
>DATMMV010000057.1:0-14908 GCA_035569635.1 Bacteroidia bacterium
TCTATGTCTGGAAAGTGAAGTTCCAGGATTTTACCGGGAAAAAACACGAATACAAGGGTACTGTTTCCGTGGTTAAATAATAATAACCCCTTATTACAATATACCAAAACAGCTCTTAAGACAGGAGCTGTTTTTTTTGTATCGCTCCGGCAACCTCCAGGATTTAAAGAAGTAATTGAGATAAATTATTCTCAAGAGTTTGGTATTTTGTCAGTAGACCCCACAGAAAAGTTCTGTTTTCGGGGATTTTTTTATTGCACTTAATCCAATAAATCATGTTTCACCGCATACATTACAATTCCCGCTGTATTATGCGCGCTTATTTTTTGCAGTATACGTTCGCGGTGGCCATCAACTGTTCTCAGGCTAATGCCCATTTGTTCTGAAATTTCTTTATTGGTAAATTCTTTGCAAATGAGTTTTACAACTTCTACTTCCCTGTCGGTTAATACCGACTCTGTAAAGCCGGGTTTTGCTTTGGCGCTTTTTGCAAGACCCTTTACCAGTAAAGCAGAGATGTCTTCTTTAAAATAATACCTTCCGGCAACAACCGCGTGTATGGCATCTATCACAGTTTCAACATCGCTGTTTTTTAATAAAAATCCGTGGGCGCCGTTTTCGGCTAGGTGCAGTACAAACTCTTCGTCGTCATGCATAGTAAGGATAATTATTTTTATTTGCGGATATTTTTTGTGGAGATACTTGGTAACTTCTATACCATCCATCTCCGGCATTTCCAGGTCGAGCAAAACCACATCCGGTTTTTCTTTTTTTAAGGCATCTATGAATTCTTTTCCGTTCTGGGCTTCAATAATTATTTCCATTCTCTCAAACTCATCGATAAGAGAAATCATTCCTTTGCGGAACAAGGCCTGGTCGTCTACCAAAGCCAGTTTAATGGTTTTTTTCTTCATGGCCAATATGCACTTCTATAAATGGTTTTTGTTCGCTGTTTCCCGTTTCGTAATTAATTGCCGCATTAATTAACTGCGCGCGACTTTGCAGGCTTTTGAGGCCCGTTCCTTTTTCTTCGTTCATTAATTTATTTATTTCCACTGATGAAATTCCTTTTCCGTTGTGCGTAATTGTAAGTGATGTATGCGTTTCATTTCTTTGCAAATCAACCCTAACCTCTGTAGCCGCACTGTGTTTAATAATATTATTCAACAACTCCTGTGTAACACGGTATAATTGCAACCCCGTTTTTTCAGGTAATTTTATTTCACTGTTACCTTGCATAAAAGAAACCGTTAATTGCCCCGCATTGGTAATTTGCTTGCACAACTCTGCCAGTGATTTGGTAAATCCTAATTTTACCAACCCGGGCGGAAAAAGTTCTTTAGCAACATTACGCACAATCTCTATAGAGTCGTCGATAACCCGAATATTTTCTCCCGCAACCCTGGTAATAAGTTCCTTGCTTTCGGTATTACGCATAATTTTTTGAAACCCCTGACGTATTACACTTAGTTTCATTCCAAGGTCGTCGTGAACATTTTTGGCAATACGCTCGCGTTCTTTTTCCTGCACGTCAACGGTAGCGCTTAATAGCTGACGCTGAAAATTATTCTTTTGAGCCAATACTTTTTTCTGGTAGTACACCACAAACAAAATAATGGATACTACGAGAATAAGCATTCCCATACAGCCCGCCGCTATCAATAAAATTATGTCCGTTGGGTTGCCGTTTTCCAAAAGCCTGTACTTATTAAAAAATAAAAAACAATATTAAGTAAAGAATGTATGCCCCACAAGGCGGGAGATACTTTTGCAAAATGATTTTCGAGGTAATTGCTGAATACAAATAAAAAAAGGTTACCCGAAAAATAAGTAAGTATGGCTGTATTAAACCAAAAAAGCGGCGCGGCTAAAACATTATCGTAAACAGGGTTTTGGAGTAAGTGAAAGAAAGCGAAGAGAGAGTAAATCATAAATAATATAGATTCAGTGGTTAAAAAAATATCATCCATTGAACTGATACCATTATAGTAAAAATCAAGAATCGCTATTCCGATAAAAACAAATACCAAAATTTTCATATATAAGGTGATTTTTGATTTATCAAAGAGCCTTATATAAAACAAGCTTATTAATGTAAATTCCATTACATCATAAATTCTGGCAACATACAAATTTCTGATATTTAATTCCCGCAAAATAAAAATAACCGACTCTGAAACTAACGAAACAAGTATCAGGTAAAACAATGCTTTTTCTCTTGCGCCGAGATATTTTATTCTGAAAAAACCGGTTATTGCCGGAACGAGGGTAGAAAAAAAAGAAACGTAAACCAAAAAAATATAAAAACTGTAGTTTGGCTTCATAAAAAAATCAGGCTGTAAATTAATAATAAAGGCAGTATAATACTGCCTTTATTATTAAAATTAAATTTATTTTAGCCGCCGCTTCCTCCGTTTAAAGTGCTGCCTGCATCACAATAAGGAGGGCAAAGGAAAGATTTATCCATAATTAAACCGCTTGTCAGGTCGCAGCCGGATGCGTCTACACCAATAACCACTAACTGAAGCGCCCCGGTATCATCAATAGCCCTGTACATCCGCAAACCTACGCAACCCGTTTGGTTAAGCATTTCTTGTAATTTGGTTTTTCCGTAAAAATGTGCTTTTACTGCATTCGGGTTTGCACTGCGGTAACTTGTTGTCCAGGTGACACCCTGGCTTAAGGTAATGTAAGTACCTTCATTTCCTGTGAACGACATAATTTTTATTTTTTAAGTTAAACAATAGTGTTTTCTCAAATATAATCATTCATTAAAACTACATGCCTTAATTTCATACTTAATAAAAAAAATAAACTGTTTATTTTCATTGTTTTATATTTCAGCACGGGTGTTTTCACTTTATAAAAACAGGTGTTTTCACCCCACAAAACAGGTGTTTTCACCCTATGCAAAAAAGGGGTGTTTTTACTCTATTATGCATACAAGCCATACTTTACTTTTGTAAACAACACAAAATCATCTTAACCATGAGTTGGGCGCAGATTGAAAAGAAACATCACGAAAAGTACAAACGAGAGTTTATCTTATGCCGTGAGCCTGAGGAAAGAAATTTTATTATCAATTCCATTCTCGAGTCTTTTACTTTTATTAAAAGAGAAGAAGTTGAAAAAACCTTTGAGCATTTTTGTCAAACCAGCGTGCAACCAACTGAAAGGGAGTTGTTCCTGGCCCGCATAAAAGAACATTTAGGCAAAGAGATAACCTCAAATTATGTTAAGCGTTACACTTTTTTTTAACCTCAAACCTGATCATGAACAAAAATATCCTTTTCGGTTTTTTACTTGGCATAGGCGTTTTATTTTGCGTTTGTTCTATACTGGTGGGCAACTAATTTTTTTGACTGAAAACGTCATTAAAAATTAACTCCAAAAATTTGCTTTTTATTTTTATTTCAACTACTTTGGCATGGTTACGGGCCTTTGCGCCCGCTTAATTTGCTTTTATGAAAGTAGCAATTTTCGGGGGAGGTGTTGCGGGCCTGAGCGCGGCGCACGAATTAATAAACAGAAATTTTGAGGTAGAGGTATATGAAGCCTCTGCAGTGCCGGGAGGAAAAGCAAGAAGCGTAAACGTACCAAATACAGCACAGGGCAACAATAAAGATTTACCGGGTGAACACGGTTTTCGTTTTTTTCCGCGCTTTTACAAGCACATTATTGCTACTATGGCACAAATTCCTTTGCCCGGGGGGAAAGGATCTGTGGCCGATAATCTCGTTGAAACAACCCGCATACGTTTGGCACGCTTCGATAAAGACTCTGTTTTTATGCCCGCCCGTTTTCCGGGTTCTTTAAACGAATTGGAAAAAATTTTAAAAGAAGGATTAAGCGCTAACCTGGGGCTCAGCGATCAGGATAAAGAAGATTTCGCGCTTAAAGTGTGGCAATTAATGACCAGTTGTTACGAGCGCCGGAAAAATGAATATGAACGTATGCCGTGGTGGGAATTTATGGATGCCGATTTGCATTCCCCCGCATACCAAACCATTTTTGTAAAAGGCCTTACCCGCACACTCGTAGCTGCGCGCGCCGAAAAAGCAAGCACCAAAACCGGGGGAGATATTTTTATTCAATTAATTTTTGATGTCGCGAGTCCAGGCATGAGCAGCGACCGCATTTTAAACGCGCCAACCAACGAAGCGTGGATTGACCCTTGGATGCAACACCTTACAAAAAAAGGCGTAAAATTTAATTTTAACTCGCCACTTAAAAAATTCAGCTGTAACTCCACGCTAATTACTTCGGCAACTGTTACACAAAATAATACCGATAAAAATGTTAAAGCCGATTTTTACCTCAGCGCCCTTCCGGTGGAAGTAATGTCGAAAATTTTAACTGCTGATTTAATTTCTCTTGACCCCACTCTAAAAAACATTCAAACGCTGAGCACCGAGGTTGCCTGGATGAACGGGGTGCAATTTTATTTAACTGAAGATGTGGAACTTTGCCTCGGGCATACCATTTATATCGATTCGCCCTGGGCACTGACTTCTATTTCGCAAAAACAATTCTGGCAAAAAACAGATTTAAGTAAATACGGCGACGGAAAAGTAAAAGGGATTCTATCGGTGGATGTTTCTGATTGGGAAACGCCCGGAATTATTTACGGGAAGGCGGCAATAAGTTGTTCGGAACAGGAAATAAAAGATGAAATATGGGCACAATTAAAAAAGAGTTTAAATGTGGGTAGCACAATTTGTTTGGAAGATAAACACCTGCACTCGGTTTACATTGATAATGACATTGTGTTTGCTAATAGCAAGGCAGTTGAAAATAAAGAGCCTTTACTTGTAAACACTATTAACTCATGGGAGCAAAGGCCATTTGCTTATACGCGCATACCCAATTTATTTTTAGCAAGCGATTATGTAAAAACCTATACTGATCTTGCAACAATGGAAGGCGCTAATGAAGCTGCGCGGCGTGCAGTAAATTGTATTCTGGTAACTTCGGGCAGCAATAAGAGCAAATGCGAAATATGGAATTTGCACGAGCCCTGGTTTTTATGGCTGTTCCGGTGGATCGATAAAAAAAGATATGAAAAAGGTTTGCCCTGGAACGAGAAATTCCCATGGCTGTTCAGGATGATTCATTCGCTTTCTGTATTTTTTAAAAATCTCTTTAAAATACGTTTATGAACAATTGGCTGAATTTAGAAACCTACACTTCAACCGAATTAATACTGTTTGGCATCGGCGCATTCTTTTGGCTGATGTGTTATTTTTTTATTATCCGTGGAATTATAAAATACAAATTTGTGGGCATCTCTGCCGGCGTGGTTGGAGCTAACATTGCATGGGAGTTTTTATGGGCCTTTGTTTTTAAACAGGATATGGGCAAACTCTTGCAAATCGGTTATGTAGGTTGGTTTTTATTAGATTGTTATATTGTGTATGGTATGTTTAAATACGGGTACAAACAGGTAAACGAAAAAATCCGGCCTCACTTTAATTTGCTTTTTACTTTTTCAATTATCGGCTGGGGAGTTGTACTTTATTATTTTACCAACGGTTTTATTTACGAAACCACACATATCGGCGCCAATTCCGCTTACGCTATTCAACTTGTTATTTCGGCCACCTGTTTAATGATGTTGATTAATAATATCAATGAACCCGGCATAAGTTATCTTGCCGCGTGGGGAAGGACACTGGGTTCTTTATTTTGCGGAATCATGTGCATTATGCATTGGAAAAATAATTTATGGATACCAAGCATGGTTATAGTGTACATGGTTATTGACATTTATTATTTGTTTCTGGCAACAAAAAATTTAAAAACAAACGGTTTCCACTGGTAAATATGAAAACCAAAATTCATATACAAAGTGAGCAAGGCAGGATTAAAGCTATAAACAAGTTTTGCTATACCACCGCACTTATGGCAAGTGTATATGTCGTTATTTTGTTTATCCTGGGACTTAAGTTACATGCTTTGGTGATGACCGGCGTTACATCTGCTTTTTTAGCCTGTGCTTTTCTCAATAAAAAATTCCATCATTCCCTTTCGCGTACAGGTATAATTGTAAGCACGAATTTTGCGGTTTTTTATTTTTCTGTTTTATTGGGATTTAAAGCGGGCGTACATCTTTTTTTATATACTTCGCCGCTTATCGCTTATCTGTTATATGACTTTGACCAGCGAAAAAAAATATTCATTGCTTTCGGCACCTATCTTGTAACCTTCCTCGTAATTTTTGCCATTCACAAGTTTCATTTAATTGCCCATATTGATTTAACCGAAGAAACTCTTGGTATTTTTTATGTATTGAATTTTTCTTTCAGCCTCACCCTTTGCTTTACATTAATTATTTATTTTGCGTTTAACAACAGCGCCTACACTAAAATGCTGGTTGAAACGAACAAAACACTGGAGGAAAAACAGCAACAATTAAAGGAAGAAATAAGCAACAAAAATAAAGCCCAGGGCGAATTACTGAAGATACTGAAAGAAAAAGAAATTCTTTTACAGGAAATACATCACCGTGTAAAAAATAATTTAGCTGTTATATCCGGCCTGGTTGAATTGCAGAATTTTTATATTAAAGATGAAAAGGCCGCCGCTATTTTAAAAGAATCGCGTAACCGTATAAAATCCATTGCCGTGCTGCACGAAAAATTTTATGAAACAAAGAGCCTCGATAAAATAGAAATACGTTCGTATGTAGATGAACTTATTTATTTTATTCAACTTTCCTTTTCCAGTCAGAACAAAGAAATTAAGATTCACACGCAAATTGATTTTATTGAATTTTCGCTGGCGGATGCCCTTCCGTTTTCTTTGTTACTTAACGAGCTCATAACGAATTCATACAAACACGCGTTTACAAATAAGGAGAAGGGCAATATTTACATTTCTCTTATAAAAAAGGGAAATAATGTTATTTTTCACTTTAAAGACGATGGCGATGGTTTTGATTACGCTAATTTTGTAAAGGACAACTCTCTCGGGATGAATTTAGTGGAAGCCTTTTCGAACCAGTTGAAAGGAAAAATGAATTACGAGGCAAAAAAAGGAATAGGAATAAATTATACTTTACATTTTAAATTACTGTAAATGGAAGCTAAAAAAGTTTTAATAGTAGAGGATGATTTCATGTTAAGCATGATAAACCGCAAGTATATTGAAATGATGGGACACCGGGTAATAGATGCGGTTACCAACGGGCCCGATGCTATTGAAGCTGTAAAAAAGCACGCCCCGGATATTATTTTAATGGACCTTCGGTTGGACGGGCAAATGGACGGAATTGACGCAATGATAGAAATTGCAAAATTCTCTACAGCGCCCGCCATTTATTTAACCGGCAATTCCGACGAAGAAAATAAAACACGCGCTTCAAAAACAAACATGCTTGCTTTTTGTGTAAAGCCCGTTCATTTTGAACAGTTGCAGCAGCTCTTTTCTAAAGTTTAAATTCTTTATATTTACCATACTTTATACCAATGGCATCAGTTGTTTCTTTTACCGAAATAGAAAAAATTACCTCGGGTGATGCGCCGGCAATGAAACAATTGCTGCAGGTTTTTATAAAGGAAACCACACTGAATACTCAAAAAATGCAGGAATACCTTAATGCAGAAAACTGGGAGGAGTTAAAAAAAACAACGCACAAATTAAAATCCTCATTGGCTTTGGTTGGCCTTGCAGATTATCGTACACTGGCCGAAGATATTGAAAAAACAGCGGGTGCCGATATTGAAAGCACGCAAAAAAAAACTGCGCAGTTAACGGAAGCCTGCCAAAGCGTAATTTATCAAACAGAAAAAAAACTGAAAGAGTTCCCCTAAAATTTATAAGAGAGGCCAAGGCCAAGCACTTGCTTAAACTGCATGCGCGGGCCAATTTTACCGTCACGGTCTTTTATCATTACCGCCTCGTCGTAAATTAATTGTGTGCTTAAAGTAGCGCTTATAAATTTATTTACTTTCAAATTAGTAAGCGTAGTCCAGTTTACATACAGGTTTTGCGGATTTTTAAAATAATCACTGAACAATTCAAGCGTTGTTCCGAATGTTATATTTTCCATTATCTCTTTACGATACACCATTTTAAAATATCCTCCAAACTGTTCGCGCAGTTTACTGTAAGGCGTAGTTACTTGTCCGGTAGTAACATCGCGCACTTCTTTTTGTACGCCGAAAGCTCCGTATTTGGCAAGCGTATCATCATTCACCAAAGTAAAACGGCCGGTAAGTGGCGCTAAAAAAAACGAAACTGTTTTGTTTGGCCTGTAGTCTAAACCAAGGGCAGCAACTACATAAGCAGGTGCTAAAAAATTTGAAATGCGCACCGAATCATTGGGATAATTATACCCCGCGGCAAACTGCGATTTAAAATCCAACAAAGCTGTGTAGTACGTATGGTCAAAAGCTTTATAACCGTATTTGGATGTAAATTGTATGCGGTCATCATTCTTCCACCACTTGCGGTTTGACGCTTGTTTGATTACGCCATAAGCCATATCCAGGTTATTACTCCAAACACTTTTGCCTTTTGTATAGGTTGCAAATAAACTAAGCAATCCGCTTGCAGAAATTGCACTTTGTCCACCCGCTGCCCAATTGGTTAAAGAAATTTGTTGCCCGCTGATATTAATTATTCCTCCTTTTTTCCAATGAATTTTAGAGGTGTCGGCATGAGCGTCTTTTAATTTATCTGTCTCCGTTAAAAGCGTTTCAGCATCTTTTTTTGTTTCCTGCGCTTTAACAGAAAACGCAAGCGTGGCCCAAACAATAATTATAATGGCGCGAAACTTCATGAGTTATTTTTTCTTGGGTTTAACCGATATTGCTCCTTGCCTTTGCTTGGAAATTTCTTCCAGACGTTGCGCAAATTTAGATTTCTTTACAGGCTTTTTCATATGCTCATCAATCTGCGCGCGCAATTTTTCATCGCTCACAAATTTACGCATGGCCCATGTTTGTGCAAAGGTTATTACGTTAGCTAAAAAATAATACCAGCTTAAACCTGATGAATACGAGTTCATGAAACTTAAAAAGATAAAAGGCATAAAATACATCATAAATTTCATTCCCGGCATTTGTTGCTGGTTAGCGGGCGTATAAAATTTACTGTTCATCCAGGTATAAATAATAGTTGAGCCAAACATTAACAACGCGAATAAACTTACGTGGTCGCCGTAAATGGAATTAATTACCGGTACGTGGCCGAAAGTCCATACAGAATCATAGGTAGATAAATCCTGCGCCCATAAAAATGCTTTTTGCCTTAACTCGATGGATGCTGGGAAAAAGTTTAACAGCGCAATAAGAATGGGAAATTGAATTAACGCGGGTATACAACCGGAGAACGGAGATGCACCCGCCCGTTTATAAAGTGCCATCGATTCCTGATTTTTTTTCATCGCATCACCTGCGTCAGGATATTTTTTGTTTATAATATCGAGCTCGGGTTTAAGCACACGCATTTTACTGGAAGAAAAATAGGTTTTATACGCGATAGGAAATAAAAGCGTTTTAATAATAATAGTGAGGATTAAAATAATAATGCCAAAATTTACGGTAGAATTATTAAACGCATTAAACACCGGTATTACCAGCCACTTGTTTATTAAATTAAAAACAGGCCAACCTATGTTAATCATAGTTTCCAACTCAACACCGTAACTTTTTAAAATATTGTATTGGTTAGGGCCGAAATAAAAACGCATTTCAACACTTTCCTTTTCCCCGTGTGTATAGGGCACACTGCCTATCGCTTCAAAATTCTTTACACTTGTAAGTGAATTTTTTGCCAAAGCGGTCTTTACTTTACTACTTGTAAATCCTTTGTCATAAATAACAGCCGAGGTAAAAAACTGCTGCTTAAAAGCAATCCATTCAACCGGAGCTTCCGCAATACTTTTTTCTTCTTCTTTGCCCGGGTTTATATAATCAGAGTCTTCTTCTTTAAACTTCCAGTATACAGTACTTGCCTGTTTTTCTTTTTCAATGTGCTCTTCTTGCGAAGGCGTCATCATTTTCCATAAAAAATCCAGCTGGTCGGTGTTTTGCGAAATAATACCCTGCATGTTTACCAGATTTACTTTGCAGCCCACCATGTAATCGTTATTTTTTATGGTGTACACATACTCAATGTAATTTGCAGGATTGGTTGTTGGTAAACGGAACGTAATAATCTGCGCGTCGGCAGTTTTTTTGCTATCCTGCAATTTAAAATACAAACTGTCGGTACGCACCTGCAGCGTGTTGTTGTAAGCAAGAAACACTAAAGCCTGCGTAACCGAATCGCCGCTGAACAATTCTACTTTTGTTTTTTTATCGGGGCGGGTGTATTCATTAAGCACAACAGAAGCTATGCTCCCGCCTTTTGACTGAAATGTTACCTGAATTTTTTCGTTGGTAAAAATATATTGCTCGCCTTTACCCTCTACTGCTGCCGAAAAATCGCGGTATTTATTTTGCAGGCCGGCTTTCTTTAAAGAATCGGTGTTTATAATTTTTGCAACAGTAGCATCTCCTTTTACAACGCTGGTATCTGTATTGTTTTTTGCGAAGGTGGCAATCGCTGCTGCTTCGGCTTTTGCTTTTTCGGCAAGGGCCACTTTTATAAGTGAATCCTGTTTTTGTTTTGCTTTACGAATTTCTTCGTTACTGGGTCCGTTTAAAACAAGCCAGCCAATTAAAATACCGCCTATCAGCACCAAACCTATCAGGGAATTCCTATCCATTTTACCTTAAAATTTTGAAGCCGCAAAGATATAGAAAGAAATGCATGTATCTGTTTTTTATTGGTTGGAGCGTAACCCGGTAGATATTCGTTTTTGAGATAATTTGGGCGTTACCTTCGGCCGGGCTAACTCCGGGGTACGCTTCGCTCCCGCTTTTTGCGATATATTTCAGATTTTTATCAGCCATTTTTCTGCGCAAAAGAGCCAGGCCCTTCATATCCCTAACGCAAATACAGCATACACAAATATTGAATTTTTACAGAGCTAAGAAGTTTTGTATTTGCGTTAGCGATTGTAGTGGAAAGCCCGGACCCCGCCGTCTCAACATATTAATTAGCCGATAAAACCTTCTAAAGGCGGGGGAGGACTCGTAACGCAAAGCGCGACCCCGCCCCCTGTTTACTCATTGAAAGACAATCGCCCATGCGGGGTAACGCCCTAAGCACCCTGCCACTCCTGTACTCTAATTCCTATATTCGTACCGCTGCCATTGGTAATTCGTAGCTTTAATTTTGAATTCTTAATTAATATCGTATCTTTGCCCTCCTTTTTTACAGATGGATGAGAAGCAGTTTATAATCCGCCTTAACGGGTTAACAATTGGAAATCACCTGTATGAATTTGAGGTAACTGATTCGTTCTTTGAGAGCCGCAATTATTGTGAAACAGACGGCGCCCATGTGGTTGTAAAGTTGGAACTGGTAAAACAAAACAGCCTTACACAATTAAACTTTATGCTTGCGGGCACACTTAATGTGGCCTGCGACCGCTGCACCAAGCCTTATCCTATCGAGATTGATGCCACGGAACAGATGTTTGTAAAACACGGTAACCCCGATGAAGAACACCCCGAAAATGTACTTGTTTTAGCACATGACGAAACTGAACTGGATATATCGCAGCCATTGTACGAATTTATAAGCCTGGCACTTCCCGCCCGCAGGGTTCCCTGCGAAGAAGACCCCGCTTTTAAATGCGATGAAGAAACATTGAAGAAATTAAACGAAGTCTCAACGGATGAGCCCGAACAAAATCCCGGCGATTCTATCTGGGACAAACTAAAAAATATAGATTTTAATAATTAAACATAAGAAGTCATGCCAAATCCTAAACGAAAAATGTCCGGAGCGCGCACTAACAGCCGCAGGGCCACTTATAAAGCATCAGTACCAACTGTTGGTGTTGACCAAACTACCGGCGAAGCCCATTTATGGCACCGCGCACATTGGTACGAAGGAAAACTTTACTACAAAGGAAAAGTAGTAATGGAAAAAGCACATAAGTAGTAAATCGCTAAAAACAACTAAAAAACAGGCCAAAAACCTGTTTTTTTGCTTTAAAATACTTGATTTTTGCCTTTTTTTCCACATTTTCTGTTTAAAACTAAATGTCAAAAGGTAGGTTTTTTCGCAAAATTTTAGTTCCTTAGCCGCCTCTTTAATATGAAGATTGGATTAGATATTATGGGTGGTGATTTTGCCCCCAATAACGAACTGGACGGCGCCATTGCCGCTGCAAAAGAACTCCCTTCGCACGTAAAAATTGTGCTTATAGGCGATAGCCAGGCAGCCAAAAAATACATTACCGAAAAAAAGGCCGACCCGGCTGCATTTGAATATGTACATACCACCGAGGTAATTCAAATGGGTGAGCATCCTACAAAGGCACTGGCTCAAAAACCAAATTCAAGCATTGGTTTAGGTTTTAAATTACTTAAAGAAAACACTATACAAAGTTTTACCAGCGCCGGTAATACAGGAGCCATGTTGGTAGGCGCTATGTTTTCGGTAAAGGCTATTCCGGGTGTAATAAGGCCGAGTATTGGCACTGCTCTGCCTAAAGAAAACGGTAAAATTGGTTTTGTATTAGATGTGGGGACTAATGCCGATTGCAAGCCCGATGTGCTTTACCAGTTTGGAATATTAGGTTCTTTATATGTACAGCACGTTTATAAAATCGACAGGCCCAAAGTTGCCCTTTTAAATTTAGGCGAAGAGGCTGAGAAAGGGAACTTAGTGGCGCAGGCGGCGCATAACCTGATGAAGGATTCGAAAGATTTTCATTTTGTGGGAAATATTGAGGGCTCTGATTTGTTTAACGATAAAGCCGACGTAATTGTTTGCGAAGGATTTACCGGTAACGTTGTACTAAAAGCCTGCGAAGCATTTTACAGCACTATAAAAAAACGCAAACGTTCGGATGAATTTTTTGACCGTTTTAATTACGAGATATACGGTTCAACACCCATGTTGGGAATTAATTCGAACGTATTAATAAGCCACGGCAAATCAAGCGCGCTTGCTTTTAAAAACAGCATGCTGCTGGCAAAAGATATTACGGAGGCGAACCTGCCTGAAAAAATAAAAGAAGTTTTTAATTAATGATAAGAGCCGCTATAACCGCCATTGCAGGCTACGTGCCCGATTATATTTTGTCCAATAAGGAATTGGAGAAAATGGTTGATACCACCGATGAGTGGATTATGACGCGCACCGGCATTAAAGAAAGGCGCATTTTACGCGAGCCCGGCAAGGCTGCCTCGGACATGGGCGCAGCAGCAGTATCGGAGCTATGCAAAAAACGAGGTATCTCTCCCCAGGAAATTGAATTGCTTATTTGTGCAACTGTTACCGGTGATTTGGTTTTTCCGGCAACTGCTAATATTATTTGCGATAAAATCGGGGCTAAGAAAGCATGGAGCTTTGATGTGGGTGCGGCCTGCAGCGGATTTATTTACTCGTTAGTAACAGGCGCTCAGTTTATTCAAAGCGGCACTTACAAAAAAGTAGTTGTTGTGGGTTCAGATAAAATGAGTTCTATTATTGATTATACAGATCGCGCCACTTGTGTAATTTTTGGTGATGGTGCGGGTGCTGTTTTATTGGAACCTACCACTGAAGAAGTGGGGATACAAGATTTCATTTTAAAGACGGATGGTTCGGGAAGGCAGCATTTGCAAATGAAAGCCGGAGGTTCTTTAATGCCACCAAGCCATCAAACCATTGACGAAAAATTACATTTTGTGTACCAGGAAGGACAAGCTGTTTTTAAACACGCGGTTTATAATATGGCCGAAGTATCTGCAGAGATAATGGAAAAAAATAAATTAACGGCAAACGATATTTCATGGCTGGTACCGCATCAGGCCAACAAACGTATTATTGATGCAACAGCTTCGCGTATGGGTGTAGGTCCTGAAAAAGTGATGATGAATATTGAAAAATACGGAAACACGACCGCGGGCACAATTCCGCTTTTATTGTGGGATTACGAAAAGAAATTAAAAAAAGGAGATAACTTAATTATATCCGCCTTTGGGGGAGGGTTTACCTGGGGCGCTATTTGGTTAAAGTGGGCATACGATCCGAAATAAAATCAACTAACAAAAAGTAAAAACAACAATAAATACAAATAACATGAAGCTAACAGAAATTCAGGATTTAATAAAATTTGTAGCCAAATCGGGGGTAAGCGAAGTGGAGTTGGAAACCAAAGAGGTTAAAATTGTTATTAAAACTTCAAGAGGCAAAGACCAGTACGTGGTACAAACACCTGTAGCAACTCCTGTGCAACAGATTATAACTGCCACGCCTCAGCAGGTAATACAACCCGCACAACAACAGGTGCAGCAAACCGGCGAAAATAAAACTCCGCAAACACCTACCGGCGGAAGTGACGAGAGCAAATACATCACTATTAAATCGCCTATGATAGGAACATTTTATCGTTCGCCCGGCCCGGATAAAGCCGTGTTTGTAAATGTAGGCGATGAAGTGGTTACGGGAAAAGTAGTTTGTATCATTGAAGCCATGAAACTCTTCAATGAAATTGAAAGTGATGTAAAAGGCAGAATTGTAAAAGTGCTTGTGGATGATTCAACTCCGGTTGAATACGACCAACCACTTTTCCTGGTTGACCCTTCTTAATTGATTTGATCCCGATAGCTATCGGGATGAGAATGTGTTGATTTGAAAACCGAACAGCACAATCTCTTTAAAAATCATCATCAAATTGTTGAATCATCAAATTGAAAAAAAGTGTTTAAAAAAATATTAATTGCCAACCGAGGAGAAATTGCTTTGCGTGTGTTGCGTACCTGCCGCGAGATGGGTATAAAAACCGTGGCGGTTTACTCAACTGCCGATAAAGAATCGCTTCACGTAAAATTTGCCGACGAGGCAGTTTGCATCGGCC
>DATMMV010000058.1:0-10945 GCA_035569635.1 Bacteroidia bacterium
AGCTGTTCCGGTTATGATGTCGGCACAAAATGCCAAAGTGCAAACCGCATGGCGTCAATTGCAGGATTACGAAACAGGCAAAGATGTTGCTTCTTTAATGAAAGCAAAGGAAGCGATTGATTTGGCAACGAATCATGAAGATACAAAAGACAAAGCCAAAACATGGTCGTACCGCGCGCAGATCTATTACGCTTTGTTCAGAAACGCATTAGAGCAGGAAGAAAAAAAACTTGCGGCTACCATCACCAATAAAGACGAGCGTTTAACAAAAGCGTATGGTAACGTTTCCACTGTTGATTATGAAGAAGCGGGTAAGGCGTTTGAAAAACTGCAGCAATATGATAAGGACATGACTTATATTAAAACTCCCGAAATCATGAAACTTGGGTTTGGTATGATGGGTGATGTAAGTAATCTTGCCATCGGAAAATATAACGTGGGTAAATTTCTCGAAGCAGCAGAGTATTTTGAGGCTTCCTACGAGTTTACCAAAGCCATGGGAAAAAAAGACACAGCAACCTTAAATAACGCAATGGTTAGCGCCAACGCGGGAAAAAGCTGGGAAAAAGTTAAGGTTTACGCACAAAAAATTATCACTGAAAAAGTAGCTACCGGTAAAACCTACGGAACACTTTACGACGCGCAGATAGAATTAAAGGATACTGCCGGCGCAATAAAAACGCTTGAAGAAGGCAATAAGGCGTTTCCGGGCGATAATTATTTACGCAGCCGCGAAACCGAGTATCTTATTAAAACCGGGAAACAACAACAGGCCTTGGACAACCTTGACCAGTTGATTAAAGAATCTCCGAATAACGCGGTACTTTATTTAGTGAAAGGTAATATCTATGATAATCTTGCCAATCCGAAAGACGCGAAAGGAAAAGATTTAGAGGCTCCCAAAAATTACGATGAGTTGATTGTAAAAGCAGAAACAAATTATAAAAAAGCGGTTGAGTTAGATCCCAAAAACATGGAAGCCCTTACTTCGTTAGGTATCCTTTATAATAACTGGGCAGGTAACTGGCAAAAGCGTTGCGATGATCTGATTAAACAAGCCACCAAACAAAAAGAATGTGAAGCAAAATCAACCGACCTGTTCAATAAAGCAATTGCAGCATTTGAAAAAATTCTGGAAAAAGAGCCCGGAAACAGAAGTATTATGATTCCTCTTCGTAAACTTTACATGCTGGTTAACCAACCGGAAAAAGCACAAAAAATAAGTGAAGAACTGAATAAGAAAAAATAGTTTACCAATTAGTAATTTTAAGAGTCCTGCTTACGGCAGGACTTTTGCTTTCATGTACTTAACAAAGCTCTGTTTAAAACCTCTTTAATGCAACAAACATGAGCCTTATGCGTTAAACTACCTTAGCAACAAAAATAAACCATGCTTTTATTGCAAATAACATCTCCGTCTGCCGCAACAGTAGCGGCTGCCATAGATACAGCGGCAAAAGCCGTAACAAACACGATTGCTGCAACTACACCTGCAGTTCCGACACAAGACAGTTTTAATCTTTTGTCAATGATTATGAAAGGCGGGCCGATGATGATACCTATGGGTATTTTATTTGTGTTTAGCTTATATGTACTGTTTGAACGACTAATTACCATCAGTAAAGCATCCCGTAAAAATGACGGGCTGTTATCCGGTTTGCAAGGATTAATTAAACAAGGAAACCTGCAATCAGCGCAGGCAATGTGTGCAGGACAGGCAAGCCCGGAAGGTTTTATGTTAGAAAAAGGAATCAGCAGAGTAGGGCAACCTGTAGGAGAAATTCGTGAAGCAATGAACGAAGCCGCTTCGGTTCAACTGGGCCGTTTGGAGAAGAATCTGAACGTTTTGAATATTACAGGACGTATAGCTCCGATGTTTGGGTTTATAGGTACGATTATAGGAGTGGTAAAAATATTTTACGACATAGCTTTGGCAGGAACAGTAGAAATCAGCGTTATTTCAACCGGTCTTTATGAAAAAATGATCAGTTCTGCATCTGGATTGGTAGTAGGGGTGTTAGCTTTCGTTGCATATCACTGGATGAATACCAAAATTGATAAACTGTCACGCCGTATGGAAGAAAGCAAAATGAAATTTTTAGATATACTGAACGAACCAAGCCACTAAGCGCTGATACAAAATTCTAAAAACTAAAGCTATGAGAAGCACATCATTTCGCCGCGGGCACAGGGAAGCAGAGGTAAGTACTGATTCGTTAAACGATATCATGTTCTTCCTGCTTTTGTTTTTTTTGATTCTTTCTACAATGGTGAGTCCAAACTCAATTAAAGTAAACCTGGCCAGTTCTAAACCAAAAACAGATTTAACCAAGAACAATAAACCGGTGCATATGGCCGTTACTAATGATAGAAAGTATTTTATTGACAACAAGGAAGTAAGTTTAAATGATATTGAGGCAGTAATTGCAGATAAGATTAAAGGAATGACAGAACCAACTTTAGTAATGCACCTCGATAAAGATTTAACAATACAGGATGAAGTGGACATTTTGCAAATATGCGACCGTTTAAAGTGTAAACCTATATTAGCCACTAAGCCTACTCACGGTAATTAAGGATGATTTAGTGCAGAAAAACGTTTTACCATGACAACCATAACACAACAAAATACACAAGAGAAAAAAGACCGTGCAATAGCTGCGGTAATAACACTTGGAATAAGTGCGGTTATCTTACTTTTATTAATCCTTATAAAAATTATTACGCCGTTACCACCGTTCCCTGAAATGGCTGGCGGAGGAGGGCAGGAAGTTAATTTTGGTATTTATAACGAAGGAACGGGAAATGTAGAAGGTCCCGGCATAGGAGACGCTACGAGTGTAGTTGTTGAAAGTAAATCCTCGCCTGTAGTAAAAGATAATGCAGGTAAAGAAGAAGACTTTAAAAATGGCGAGCAGGTTTTAGAAAAAGATAACAGTAAGCCAAAAATGGAAAATAACGAAACAGTTATTGTTCCTGTTAAACCAAACAAGGAGCCCAAAAAAGACAACAGCGCAAGTAATTTGTTAAATGCTTACACGCACAATAAAAGTACTTCAGGACAAACCGGTGGTGATGGAAACTCAGGTAATGCAGGTAATGAAGGAAGTCCTGATGGAAATCCCAATACAGATGGTAAAGGAGGATCCGGTGGTGGTCCCGACGGACAAGTACCCGGAACGGGTCCGGGTACTCATGGTGGCCCCGGAGGCGTTAGTTTTGGTTTGGGCGGAAGAAAAATGTTGAACCCTCCGCCAAAAGTAAGCGATAGCAAAGAAGAAGGGGTTGTAGTTGTAATTATTACCGTGGATAAAGACGGAAATGTAATTGATGCCGATGCAAACGGAAAGGGAACAAACACATCCAGCGCAACATTGAAATCAAAAGCAAGACAAGCTGCCAAACTGGCTAAGTTTTCTCCTTCTGCCCAATACGAAACACAAAAAGGAACGATTGTGTTTAAGTTTCAGTTTTAATTCATTTTGTCGGATAAACAAAGCCGGTAGTATTTTCTTTCATTTTTATCGGACGAACTTCGATGCTTGCATTGGGTACGTATTCAAATTCGGGATTTTGTTTCGCAACATTTACAGCATCAGCTAAATCATTGGCAAGAATGTGGTAGTAACCAACCTGTATTTCGTTATTGGCATTAACGGTTTTTTCATTCCATTCACCCGGATAGCCGGAAAGTATAATGCCTTCCCTGACCAAAGGTTGAGCGGCAAGTAAGCGCTTTTCTTTTTTCAGTTTATCAATATAAACTTCGCATTTTTTTACGAAAGCGAGATGGTCAGTTTCCGACATGCCTTTCTTGCCGTCGCCGTGATTGCGTATTAAAAACATAAACTCCTGCATGATTGTGTTTTTTTAATTGTTAATTTAACGATACAATAAAACTACTTCTTTATTTCCAGCTTTTTGGCAATACCTTTTTCATTTATACTGAAGCCACCAACCCTGTGATCTTTAGTGTACAAAAATTTAAAATAAATTCTTATAGACTCATAAATAAAAAAATTGATGTCGTCCGTAAAATGTGTTTTGTAAAGTGTTCCGCCCAGGTTCATCCATAAAGCCCCGTCTTTTTTTACCATTTCAAAAGTTGTATTACCGGCTTTGTAAATTCCCGTAAAAGTTTCCAGGCTGTCCGCGTTTATTTTTATTTCCTTTTTTATAGCCGGTTGATAAAAATTCGGCCACCTGTAAGTAATAGCAACGCTGTTTATAATTTCATCCAATAAACCTGAATTGTTATTGTTTATCATGACAACTACACCATTACCATTTTCAAGGCTTCCTACATACTGGCTCACGAAACCCTCGTTCCCGCCGCCATGCATAAAATATTTTACCCCGCTTCTGTTTGTAACAAAAACACCCAACGTAGCAGCCGAATCAATAAACGGGGTAAGTCTTAGCTTGGTTGCGGCCTTAGAAATAATTTTATTCGATTTACCTTGTAAAGATAATTGCGTCTCTATAACATATTTTGCGAGGTCGCTCGGGTTTGTCCATAATCCGGCAGCAGCCATTTCAGGGTAGATTTTATATTTTTCGGGAACCTGTTTTCCATCGCCGTAATAACCGCTGGCCATTTGTTTCGCTTTTTCGGCAGGAGGTGGTTGAGTAAAAAAACTTTGGTTCATGCCTAACGGCTGTAAAATATTTTTTTGCATGTATTCTGCATAAGGTAATCCGGTAATGTCCTGTATCATTAATTGAGAAATCTCAACGCCACCTCCTGAATATTGAAATTTTAATCCCGGTTCAAATAAAGATTTTACGGGAGGAGAATTAGCGGGCCTCTTACCATTCAGAATTTGCAACAGGGAAGGGAGTGTGTCTTTTTTTGAATACCCCGGAAAACCCGCAGTAGACAAACCTCCTGTATGATTTAAAAGATTCGCTATGATGATTTTTTCTCCTTTGGATAAAGAATCATAAGGAAATTGCCAGGATTTCAAATACACATTGATATCGGTATCTAATTTCAATTTTCCTTCTTCCATTAACTTTAAAACCGCTAAGGAGTTTAACGATTTGCTGTTGGAAGCTGCCTGGAAAAGTGTTTGAACTGTTGCCGGACGTTTTTCAGCGCTGTCGGCCCAACCGTAGGCTTTTGCCCATTCTACTTTATAATTTTTAATAACAGCTATGCTTACACCTTTTGCTTTGTAGAATTTCATTCGTTCCTCGAGACTCCAGTTAGTTGTGCCTTCAATTTGCACCCAGGTAGCGAGGTTATGTTCGGTCTCTTTTATTTTTTCTAATACCTCCTTAGAATATTTTTGTGCATTGGAACAAAGTGATAATATGCCAAAGAGAGCGACTAAAATATTTTTTTTCATGCCCTAAATTTAGGGAATTAAAATTAAGAAAGCTCCTTATTGTTTTGCATTTACCGGAATCCAGATTTCCTCTTCAGAAGAAGGGTCTTCCGATTTATACTTTGCGCCCATAACGGCAAAATGCGGGCGATTGGCTAACGTATAACCCGACCCAGGAAGCCAGGTTTCAAAAATATAGCGATATGTTTTTACTCCTTCGCTGGCAGAGCCTTTGTGTAAAAACACAGCGTATAGCCCTTGAGGCACAACAAGCATTTTCATTTTATCGGGAATCGAATTATAATCTGTTACTTCCACACAAGCCCATTTGTCAAATTCTTTTTCCGGATTAAAAGAAGCGAAGAATCCCGGCTCATAGACCTCAAGAGAATATAAATCTGTTCCGATAACATTTTTAATTTCTTTACGCATCGGCATAAAACCTTGCCATAAAGTTCTCGTATTGTTTTTGGCAAAGGAAGCTCTCAATGTGTTGCCCAATAATTTCTTTTCGGTGAGAGTTTCGGTTCTTAAAAACATTTTTATTAATGAATGATGACTATCTTTTTATTTAGAATGCCTTCCGAAGTTTTAACCGTTAATGTGTAAACCCCTTCGTTTAAAGTTGAAATATCAATATTATTTTTATCGCTCATAATTTTGTTTAAAACAAGCATACCATTTGTGTCATATAAATCTACGTTTAATTTATCAGTAGTGTTTACATCAATAAAGAGCTGGTTGTTTGTTGGATTTGGGTAAATATTTAGTTGCGGTTGCTTGGCCGCAGCTTGTTCAACTCCCATAGCATTAGTAATTTTATAAACGGCTCCACAAGCCTTTAGCCCTCCTCCCTTAAGCATTCCGTACAAGTTGATACCATCGGATAAAAGGGATCCCGGCCCACCTCCAATTGTATTGTAATTAAAATCTGCTAATTTAGAATAGCCGTTACCGCTGGGCAGAATTTTAAATGCTGTCCCCGAAGAGTAGAGACCTCCTAATGAAGTTGTTCCGTATAAAAAAGTACCATCAAAAATTAATGAACAGGTAGGGTAACCTCCAACTGCGTTACTGTTAAAGTCCATGATTTTACTAAAACCTGACCCGTTAGACATTATTTTAAAAACGATGCCGGTATTATTAACTCCACCTTCCATGGTAGTACCATACAGAAATGTACCATCAGAAACAAGTGATGCCATAGGTAATATTCCGGTTGCTGTATCATTAAAATCGAACAGTTTTATATATCCGTTTCCGCTTGGTAAAATTTTAAAAATATTTCCGTGACTATATATACCTCCGACTTCGGTCATTCCATATAAAGAAACACCATCATATAGTAAGGAGCCCTGCGGAGCTGCGCCATCCGTTGCACTACTTCCAAAATCAAGCAATTTGGTAAAGCCTGCTCCGTTTGGCAGTATCTTAAAAGTGACTCCACTGTTATTTAAGCCTCCGTCAGGTGTCATTCCATACAAAAAAGTACCATCCGAAATTAAAGAGCCAACTGGCCATTTCCCATCCATTCCATCGAAATCATAAAGTTTTGAATAACCCGAACCGCTTGGCATTATTTTAAAAATCGTTCCCCCACCAAATACCCCTCCGGTATTGGTCATTCCGAATAAAAACGATCCGTCATAATAAAGATCGCCGTATGGTAAACTTCCATTTGTTGTTCCATCGAAGTCTAAAAGTTTTACATACCCGGTGCCATTAGGTAATATTTTAAATATTGTACCTAATCCAAAAGTACCACCGGTTTTTGTCATGCCATACAGATATGTCCCATCTGAAATTAACGCACCTTGAGGATAACTTCCGTTTGTTGTATCTGCAAAGTTTAAAAGAACAGAGCATTGTGCTTTTGCTTGTTGTGTGCTAAAACAAATGAGCGCAAGAAGAATGATTGGGTAAATTTTTTTCATAAAATAGTTCTTATAACACCAAAATTAAAGTAAAATATGCCTGATAATAGGTTCATTTGGTAACTGGCAGTTTTTTTCTCATAAGTGGTATATTCTATTTTATAAGTGGATACAAAATGGCTTATTTTTATTCGGATAATATTTCTGTTCTTAAAAACATTTTTTATTTTTTCAAAAATTTTATGTTGTTGTAATAAGGCGGTAAGCTATTTCAGGATGAGACAACGATGTAATACAGTATTATGTTCCTGTTGGTTGTATTGTGTTCGTTTCAACCATAAGCATAACCGTCTTTTTGGGAGCTCTTGGCCGGTGCATTACTCCTTTGGTTATTGTTACACCTTGATTGGGATTTAATTCAATTGTTTGGCCTTCCAGGTCTATTAAAAGTTGCCCTTCGAGAACAAAGAAAAATTCATCTTCGTTGTCGTGTTTATGCCAATGATATTCTCCTTCTACAATTCCAAGTCGAACAACACTTTCATTTACTTGGGTTAGTGTTTGATTAAACCATTTGTCAGTACAGTCTTTTACCATTTGTGGAATGTCCATACGCTGCAAGTGATCAAACTTGACGTCAAGTTTAGTCACATAGTCAAATTGCTTTTCCATTGTCTATTTTATAATTGTGTTTTTATTGTTCCGTTTCATTAGTAAATTGTCTCTTCAACACTTTTATTCATTAACGCTAATTCCCTCCCAATCTGAATCCAAGCTTAGGCCTGTCATCATCATTAGCTTCGTTGCGCAGGTGTTTTACATCTTCAAGGGTAAGGGTTTCCATATCTTTTGCGCTGCGCAGGTTTGCGTCCATACCGGCCATGCGTAGGTTCTGATGCTTGACCGCATCCCCGACAATTTGCCGAACCGTACGGGCGTTACCAAAATACTTATCCCGTCCGTCGTATAAATAGATTAAGTGTGCTTTTAAATGCGCGGTTGCGGCTTCATCAGGCACTAATCCTTCCTTCTTAAATAAACCGGTGGCAATTTCCCAAAGTTGTTCGGGCGAATAATCGGTAAACCGGTACACTTTATCAAACCGCGATTTTAACCCGGGGTTCATTTCTATAAAACGACTCATGTTATCACTATAACCCGCAGCAATGACTGCAAATTTTCCTCGATTATCTTCCATACGTTTTAATAAAACCTCAATGGCTTCTTTTCCGAAATCATTTCCTCCGCCTTCGCTTAAAGCATAAGCTTCGTCAATAAACAAAACACCCCCCATAGCCTCGTCAATAATTTCTTTGGTTTTTACTGCCGTTTGCCCCACATAACCTGCTACCAAACCTTCGCGGTCTGTTTCCACCAAATGCCCACGTTCAATAATGCCCAGCGACTTGTAAATATTGGCCATAATACGCGCCACGGTTGTTTTACCGGTGCCGGGATTACCCGTAAATACGGAATGTAAAGAAAATTTATTGATAACGTCTTTTCCGGTTTCATTATAAAATTTGATAAGTTTTACCAATTCATTTACTTCTTGTTTTATGTTATCTAAACCGGTAAGCGCGTTTAATTCAGCAAGCGCGCTTGCCAAATGTTTGTCGTTAATTTTTAAATGCAGTTTTTTTCCCTCAGCATGCGTAAACACGGTTTTCATATCGGCAAGGGAAATAGTTTGCAGATCGTCGTTGCTGAGTTTATCCAGCTCCGGGTTTTTCATCAGGCGCGAGCCCATATTCATTTTACTTTCTTCCACCACAGCATGAACATACCGAGCATTCCCGAAGCTTTCGTCACGTTTGCGATAGACGTTTATTAACTCTTCTCTTAAAAAGTTTTCCGCTTCCAATGAAAATTTAACTTCTTTGTTTTGTGCCGCGTATTGTGCAATGGCAAAAAGTTCTTCCGGTAAATAATCATCAAAGTGAAAATAATTACTGAAACGCGATTTTAAACCCGGGTTCGAATCAATAAATATTTCCATTTGTTTAGGATACCCGGCGCAGATAATAGCGATATCGCCAACACCGTCGCTCATCTCTTTCAATAAAACTTCAATAGCTTCTTTTCCGAAATCTTTACTGTCATCATCGCCTCTTGCCAAAGCATAGGCTTCGTCAATAAATAAAATTCCGCCACGCGCTTGGTCGATTGCTTTTTTTGTACGTGGCGCCGTCTGGCCAATAAATTCTCCTATCAAACTCGCACGGTCGGCTTCAATAATATGACCCTTACTGATGAGCCCCATTTTTTTGTAAATCCTTCCGAGCATTTTTACAATTGTAGTTTTCCCTGTTCCCGGGTTTCCGGTAAACACACCATGCAAACTCATATTTCCCGAATCGTGAAACCCTTTTTCTTTACGCAACTTCGAGAAATTAAGGAAGGTAATATTTTCCTGAATACTTTTCTTGACACTATCGAGCCCGATGAGCATATTTAATTCTTCCAGTAACTGGTCGAGTGTTTTATCGTCTGCATTACTGTCTTTTCCGGTTGTGTTTGTTTGTGTGCCCACGTTATTGGCCATAGCAAGCGCTGCATCGTGCGTGTTTATAAGTGATGGAACTCCTTCCACTTCATCTGCACCGCAATCAAAAGTTACTGCGCCAACTAATACATCCATAAATACAACTTCTAATGTGTATTTATCATCAGCCCATGAGCCGGCTATGTCATGCCCCCAGCCTACATCAAAGGTGTAGCAAAAATCTTTCCTGTCGGCATCAATAAAACCGGCGCGCGATGTTTGCGCTTTGTGCTGCCCCGCATCGTCGTAATAATTAAAAATAATTTCGTAACGGTAGTCTAACTGGGTAAGATTTTTAATATCCATCTCCAGCCACAAATATTGTGTGTCTTTACCGTTTATTTTTGTAAGGTATTTACGTTTGTCTTTAGCGGTTTTCCAACCATCCGTAGCGCCGGTAAATAATTTTATATGATTTATTGTGAAGTAGGGATTTACACCACGTTGTACAAGCCCTACGTCGTTTACATAAAAAATTTGCGTGCCGGCAAGTTGTCCGTCAATATAGGCTTCCCACTGGTAATGCCCTTTTTTCCAGAACGCACCGGCGGTTGCATTTCCCCAACCATCGCGCAGGTAAAAAATATTATCGTCTTTGCTTATCTTATGAGAAGAAGCCAGATTCGCTAAATCCGTTCTTTTGGTGCCTTCTACCTGCACGCATTTTAATTCTATTTTACAATCCCAATCTTCCTCATCGAAAAGCTTATTATAAAAAGCTAATTCAACACGTATGTAAGTTGTTTCTGCTTTTTCGAAAACGGTACGGTAGCGTTTAGTGGCGTTGGCCATCCATTCATCCGAAGAATAAATATTCAGGCTCTTGAACTTATATTTCTTATCCATAGCAAGGGTTAAATTGCTAAACAAGGTACGAAAACATTCAAAATCGGGAAAATAATTTTATGAAAAAAGAACTAGGTGAAAACACGTATTTTTTCTCTAACAGGTTGACTCACTTCCAAATCTCTTTACAAAAGCGATGCAGAAATGATACCCTTCTCTACGGGTAGAGAGGGACATTAAAACCAGTGATACTTATCCCTAAAATACAGGATGGAGTGTTTACGCCCGGAGGATTTACTACGCCCTAAGTTTGCCATATTCATTTTGATGCCAAGCCCGTAAGCCACATCGCTGAGCCCGGTACCGACATCCGTTTTTGTAAAACGAAAAAGGAATTCACCGTATCCGCT
>DATMMV010000059.1:0-8704 GCA_035569635.1 Bacteroidia bacterium
GGGTCGGGAAGTTTAGAGCTTCGAATACGAATTACCGCATCACTGATAGCTTTAATACTTAAATCTTTAATGCCCATTGCTGCCAACTCCTGTTCAATGGCTCCGTAGGAAGTATTAAATACCGGTTTTTTATTCAGCTTAAAAACAACAGCTGTTATCAGAAATTTGTTTTTGTGACTATGCTTAAAAATGCTTTCGCGGTAACCAAAGTTACAATCGGCGTTAGAGAAAACAGTTTCTTTTCCGTTTTCCAAATTCAAAGCAAAAACTTTCTCGCAATTGTCTTTAATTTCTACTCCGTACGCACCGATATTCTGCATGGGCGCGGCACCCACACATCCGGGTATAAGTGATAAATTTTCTAATCCTCCGTAATTTTTAGCTACACACCAAAGCACAAAACTGTGCCAGTTTTCGCCGGCGCTGACTTTTATCCAAACAAAATCTTCATCCTGTTTTTCAATTTCAATTCCGGTTAAATTATTTTTTATCACGAGTCCGTTATAATTTTTTGTAAAAAGTATGTTGCTTCCGCCACCTAAAATTAATGGTTTGTTTGCTTTGTATACTTTTTCTTCGCAAAGGGACTTAAAACCCCGTAACGTGTTTATTTCGGCAAAAAAGGCTGCCTGCACGTCAATTCCAAAGGTGTTGAAATTTTTGAGCGAAATATGTTTTTGTAACTTCATTTGGCTTATGAATGACATTTTGCTCTTTTACACTAAGTCACAAAGACACAAAGAAAGTCACAAGGATATAATATTGCGAAACTTAGTGCCTTAGCGCCTTTGTGCTACAAGGTGCTTTCATTAAATTTATGCACAAATAACGTATTTTGTTTAGTTTAAATTTTCTTGCTCAATAAAAATTATTCATATAACTTTGTTTAAAATGGTTAAACAGGTAACACATGGAGTAGAGATAAGCGTATTAACACGCTTTTTGCCGGCCGAGAGTAGCATCCGTCATGGCCACTACTTTTTTATGTACGATATCACCATTGAAAACAAGAACGATTACTCCGTTCAGTTACTAAGCCGTCATTGGCATATTTACGATAGTAACGGCGACTACCGCGAAGTAAACGGGGATGGTGTTATAGGCGAGCAACCTGTTATTGAACCCGGACAAAAATATAATTACCGCTCGGGCTGTAATCTTGCTACTGAAATAGGGCGAATGGAAGGTTCATATACCATGATGCGCCTGATGGACGAGAAAGAATTCTCAGCCCAGATACCGGCTTTTCATTTTGTATTGCCGGCAAAGCTTAATTGACTTAGCTTTCATTAGAAAAGGCATGAAGACCTGCCTGAATGATTCGAAGAAAAATTTTATAAGTCGGGTGGGTGTGGCTACATTTGCAGCAAAACGATACTATGCTTCAATCAATGACGGGCTATGGAAAAGCCTCTGCCGATTTTACCGACAAAACCATTACTGTTGAAATACGCTCGCTTAACAGTAAAGGAATGGACGCTTCTTTACGCATGCCATCTGTATATCGCGAAAAGGAAATTGAAATACGTAATGAACTGGCTAAATTGTTTGAACGCGGAAAAGTAGATGTATCCGTTAATGTTGAATACCGGAGCGAACAATCGTCTGTACAAATTAACACCACGCTTGCCGAAGCCTATTTTAAGCAATTAAGCACTCTTGCCAAAAAACTTAATCAGTCCGAAAGCGGGCTAATGGAAATTGTAATGCGAATGCCTGATGTAACCAAATCGGTTAGCAGCGCTCTGGATGAAAACGACTATAAAAATTTTATGCAGGTCTTTAAGGCAGCTGCAGAGCAAATGACAACTTTCAGGAAAACTGAAGGGAAATCCCTGGAGGTAGAATTTAGTAAACGTAATTTATTGTTATTGAATTATTTAGAGCAAATTGAGAAAACCGACCCTTTAAGGATAGAAAATATTAAAAAACGCATTCATAAAAACCTGGAAGAATTTATAGCAATTGAAAAAATCGACAAAAACCGCTTTGAACAGGAGCTTATTTATTACCTGGAAAAGATTGACGTTACCGAAGAGAAAACCCGCCTGCGAACCCATATAAAACATTATACGGATACCATGAAAGAACCCGGCGCCGGCCGTAAGCTTAATTTTATTGCTCAGGAGATGGGCAGGGAGGTAAACACCATCGGAAGCAAGGCCAACGACGCTGCTATACAGCAAATAGTGGTTTTAATGAAAGACGAGGTTGAAAAAATAAAAGAGCAGACCCTGAATGTGCTCTGAAAGCCGATAAATCTTTCATTTTTGTCGTTTGCAGATTTTCTTTATCTTTGGCATTCAAAATTTTAAAAACCAAAACAAATGAAAAAACAATTACTTACGCTTTCATTATTTATAATGAGCATTGGGATGTTCGCCCAGTCTACCATCTGGATGCCGCACAACGCCAACATCGATACAATGATGGGAACCCGCTGGATGAGCGCGGTTAGTGCCAATACTGTATGGGAAGTTGGTTACAGCAAAACACACGCAACAGCTGTTTCTAACAAGTTTACACGTACTCAAAACGGGAATACTTTCACTCCCGGGACGTTTATGGCAATTTCTGATACCAATTATTTTAATTCTTCAAACATAACGGCGGTAAACGACTCAGTTGCTTACATTCCTATGTACTTTATTCCGGGAACAGGAAGGGCCGGTCGTGTTAAAAAAACTATGAACAGAGGAGTAACCTGGACTATCTGTTCTGACACAACTACGATGTTCTTAGGAGCTAACAATTTCCCTGATTGGGGTCATTTTTATACAAACAATCATGGTTTAGTATTAGGAGACCCTAACGGAAATTATTTTGAAATTTACAAAACGTATAACGGCGGTACAAACTGGACACGTATCCCTCAAGCGGCCTTTACTCCGTCTGTAACTCCTGCCGGCGAATACGGTGTTACTGATGTTGTAGAAACTTATAAGAAAAAACATTTATGGTTCGGAACTAACCACGGCGGTGCTGTAACTACAGCAAGCCATATCTATCGTTCTAACGATACGGGAAATACCTGGAAATCGGCTGCTGTTGCCGGTATTAACGCAGGTGTTAGCGGAATTGCTTTCAGGGACTCATTACACGGTTTTGCATGGGGATATAATACTGCTGCAAGCACGGCACCATTTGTTTTAGTGAAAACAAGTGATGGGGGTATTACCTGGACGACTTCTATTCAACATAACAATGTCGGTATTTTTGATATCTCTGAAGTTCCCGGAAGAAATGCTTTCGTATCGGTAGGTCTTGATTCTTCGCACGCCTCATATATTACTTCTATAACTTATGATGACGGACTTAACTGGTTTGTTTTAGAATCAGGTACATTGGAAGCACAAAGAATGATTAAACTTGAAATGCTTGATTCGGCTCATGCCTGGGCGGGTTGTTTCTCTGATAATACCAACATTCCTTTCGGAACAAGTGGTATGTGTACCTGGATGGGTGGAAATATTCCTGTTTGTCCTTTAACTTCAGTTACTGCAGCTCCGACAAATTCCGTAGTTTGTAATTTAAACTCAGCTACTCTTCACGCCGGAGGTGCTGTAACCTATCAGTGGACAGGAAGTTTGACTTCTAATATGGGAGCAAACGTTACAACTACAACTTATACTGCCGCAGGTACTTATACATACAGCGTCATGGGTACTGATAATATGGGTTGTTACGGAATTGCAACAACAACGGTTACCGTATTGCCTTGCGTTGGAATTAACGAAATCGCTAACGGTATCGCTTCTATTTATCCGAACCCGAGTAATGGAAACATTACTATTGATTTTGGTAACGCGGCAGCCGGAACAAAAGTTGTTGTTACAGATATGATTGGCAATAACGTTTATCAATCTATCGTAAACTCAGGTATCAGCGAGTTAAAGATCAATTTAACTTCTATGCCTAAAGGTATGTACTTGGTAACTGTTTCTAACACTACCGGTTCTACTATCAAAAAAATGATTATTGAATAATACTCAGATAATAAATAAAAAAACCCCGCAAATGCGGGGTTTTTTTATGGGCTTATTTTTTTCTCGTAATCGCGTATTAAAAAAACATACCATACAACACCAACCATATAAAGAATGGCTGTGATAAGAAATATCGTTACGAATTGTAATTTCTCCCTGAACATTAACTGCACCATTAACCCGCTGATAAACCAACTGCCGCTCCATATTGCAGAGGTGAGTGCGCTTACCATTTCGCGGTTTTTCTCTCCCACGTAGTTCATTACAATTTCAGAAGTCATTGGCCCGGCCATGTTCATTAGGGGCTGGCGCAATAAATAACAAATGACCGCTATAACTACCGATATACCAACAGTATTATAATACTGCGTGGTTGCCATTGCCATAAGCGATACAACCGCTAAGGATTGAGTGGAAGGTACAGCAACTTTAAAGCCGATCTTGTTTTTTATAAGAGGTACTAATAATGCACCCCACGCCACAAGCAATGCGGCGATAGAACTGAAAATTGAAAAAGTGCCTTTGTGCATTCCGTGTACTTCTTCAAAAAATAAACTTATAAAAGGAATAGTTAAACCCGCGCCTGTTGCAATGATGAGCGTGGGAATGAGTGCTTTGATAATAGGTTTCCAGTCGTACTGATTGAGTTTATACGATATTTTTTTATCGGAGACAAAAGCTTCTTCTTTAATCCCGGCAAACAACAACATCATAACCCCGAAAAAACCAAGGACAGAAAATATGATTAATACCATTCTTTCATCAAAGAGGTTCGGATTAATATAATCTAACATTGCAATGGAAACGCCGCTGGCAATGCCTGCAAAACTCCAGGTAGAATAACTGAGCGCGATGGCGGGCGTTTGATTTTCGGGAGAAGCTGCCCGGAGAATAAAAGGCAACACCGGGATTTGTATAAAGGTGAACGATGCTCCCCACAAAAGTTGCGTAACATAAATCATAGGCTCATTGCCGGTACCGACAAAATATAAAATACATAAAGCAAAAAACGGAACACCGAAACACGAAATATAGAACATAGTTTTAACCCGCGCACCCTTCAGGAATACTCCGAGAGGCAATGCAAGGGCAAATACACCGAGATAACGAAAAGATGTATATCCGGCAATCGCCTCGTTGCTGTAATGAATGTGCTTAAGATACAATGGCAACATGGTAAGAAAGGTGGCGTTAACCAATTGTACGCAAAACTCGGCGGCAATAACCATTACAATTTGCCTTTCTAAGTTTTTATACGAGTATAAGAATGACATTTAGCTGTGTTGCAGGATTAAATCAACATAAGCTATTATTTTTTCCGCGTCGGTTGGTAAAAAAGTTTCGTACGATTCATCTTTACGGAACCAGGTTAATTGCCTTTTGGCGTAATTACGTGTGTGTTGTTTTACTAACTCAATCGCTTTATCCAGGCTTGTTTTTTTATCCAGGTAGTCAAACAATTCTTTGTAGCCAACTGTATTCAGCGCGTTTAAATTTTTATATGCATAAACACTTTCAGCTTCCTGTAAAAAACACGATTCCATCATTTTATCAACACGCCTGTTAATTTTATCATAAAGCCTTTCCCTTTCTTCATTAACAAGGATTTTAATTACAGAAAAATTTCTTTCCGCAGTTTTATTTTTACGGAAAGAAGAATAGGGGAGTCCGGTTATAGTGATAATTTCTAACGCACGCATTAAACGACGCGGATTATTTATATCGGCTTTATCAAAATAAACAGGATCATGTTTTTTTATTTCTTCCTGTAACCAGCTTAAACCTTTTTCTTTGTACTGTTCTTCAATATTATTTTTTACTTCCACATCAGTAACCAATCCTTCATCAAAACCTTTGCAAACCGCGTCAATAAACAAACCCGAACCGCCACACATAATTACCAATTGATGTTTTTTAAAAAGTTCATCCAGTTTTTTCAAAACTTCTTTCTCATAATCACCAACGCTGTATGGCTGTTGTATACTTATGCAATCAATAAAATGGTGTTTAATACCTTGTTGTTCTTCAATACCCGGTTTTGCTGTGCCAATGGAAATTTCTTTGTACATCTGCCTGCTGTCGGCCGAAATAATTTCCGTATTAAAATGTCTGGCTAATTGTATGCTTAACGAGGTTTTTCCGACAGCTGTAGGCCCTGCAATAATTAAAAGATGTTTTGGAGTTGACATTTACAATACAAAGGTAGCCACAGATTTCACAGATGACGCAGATTTTTTTGTTTTAAACGGGTTTATAATCGCAGGATATACAGATGTAAAATAATTAATTCTTCTTTAATCTGGCTGTTATCAGTGAAATCAGCGTAATCTGTGGCCGAATTATCCCTGTAATTCCAACCAACGGAACGATTTTTGGTCGTTTAGTTTTATAACTGCTGCCAATTCTTCCCCCAATTTTTGTAATTCAACATGGTCTGTTGTGGTACCGCTGCTCAATGCATTTTCAAGTTCTGTTCTTTTCAGTTCAAGTTCGGCAATTTCTTTTTCAAGTTCTTCTATTTCGCGGGCCACTTTAAATGAAACTTTTTTCTTTTCGGGCTCTGCCTGCTTTTTGCTTTCTGTTTTAACAGGCTCTTCAACCGGTTTGGCTTTTTCTGTTATCTGCTCACTGCCTCCTGCCAACTGTTTGCTTATTGCAAGTTTCTCTTTTTGTTTTTGCAATTCTTTCCACTCACGGTATTCGCTGTAAGTTCCGGGGTAATCCCGAATTTCTCCTTCTCCTTCAAATATAAAAAGATGGTCAATCATTTTATCCATAAAGTAACGGTCGTGAGAAACAATTAACACGCAACCGGCAAAATCATTTAAAAAATCCTCCAGAGTTTGCAGGGTAACAATATCCAGGTCGTTTGTGGGTTCATCCAGAATTAGAAAATTCGGATTCTTCATCAAAACAGTAAGTAAATACAATCTTCTTTTCTCGCCACCGCTTAGTGTAGAAACATACTGGTATTGCACCGCAGGCGGAAAATTAAAACGCGTTAACAATTTGCTCGCAGTTAAGGTTGTTCCGTCGGCAAGAGGAATAAAATCTGCAATATCACTCACTACTTCTAAAATTCTTTTGCCCTCTTTGAAATTTAAACCTCTTTGCGAATAATAACCGAAAATAATGGTGTCTCCCACTTGAATTTTTCCTGTATCAGAACTCTCCAGCCCCTGTATGATATTCAATAAAGTAGTTTTCCCTGTACCATTTGCACCCGTAATCCCAATCTTCTCCGCTTTTTTAAAAGTGTAAGTAAAAGAATTAATCAGCTTTTTATCGTCGTAAGATTTTGAAATTTTTATTATTTCCAGAATCTTGCTTCCCATACGATTCATTTTTACTGAAAGTTCAACACCCGCATCCTGTTTTTTTTGCTTGGCTTTTTCTTCCACTTCATAAAATGCATCAGTCCTTGCTTTTTGTTTTACTCCCCGCGCTCTCGGGCTTTTACGTACCCATTCTAATTCGCGCCGGTAAATGTTTCGGTTTTTATCAATCTCAGAAGCTTCGGCAGCCACACGTTCCGATTTTTTTTCCAGGTAATATTCAAAGTTTCCTTTGTAGATATAAAGTTGTTTGTTATCCAATTCAAAAACAGTGCTGCAAACAGTATCTAAAAAATAACGGTCGTGCGTAACAAGTAACAAGGTAAAATCGCCGCTCAGTAAATAATTCTCCAACCATTCAATCATTTCAATATCCAAATGGTTCGTGGGTTCATCCAAAACCATAATGTCCGGTTTGTTTAAAATGATACGCGCTAAAGCAAGCCGTTTACGCTGGCCGCCGCTCAGTGTTTTTACCTGTTGATCGAGATGTTTAATTTGCAAGCGCGATAAAACTTCCTGCACTTTATTTTCGTATTCCCAGGCATTCAGGTCGCTCATCTCCATAAGCACCAACTCTAAATCTTCTTCGTTGTTTGCAATGGCCAATTCATATTTTTTAATTGCCTCGGTCATTTTATTTTTAGCCGTAAGCAAAGTATCTATAACAGTCAGCTCCTCATTAAAAGCAGGTTCCTGGTCTAAAAACTCAATACTTATTTCTTTGCGAAAGGAGATTTTTCCTTCGTCAGGAATTTCGACCCCTTTTAAAATATTAAGAATAGTTGTTTTGCCTGTGCCGTTTTTGGCCACTAAAGCAACTTTATCGCCACGGTTAAGGCCGAAAGAAATATTTTTGAATAGATCTTTATCGCCGTAGCTTTTCGATATATTTTCTGCTGAGATGTAGTTCATTTTGCGGATTGCGAAATTAATACCATTTCTTTACAAATTTTTTTTATCTTCAAAAGTTTTTTGACAGGGATGCGAAGTCAGGCTAAAAGATATATGAGGGAGACTTGCTTGTTGATGCTTTTTGTATTATTTACAATTAAAGAGGTAAAATCCCAGGAAAAGCCGGAAGTTGATTCTACCTATATAGCTGTTGCTGATACCTTAAGCAAAGTAAAAAGCAAAAGCAAGTTTCTTGAATTTGTAACCAAAAAAAGAAGTTTTTTAATTGCCCCTCAACTTGACCGCGGCCCGGAAACAGGTATTCTTACGGGTCTCTATTATTTGCAGCTTTATAAAAACAAGAAGGACTCGGCTACGCGGACTTCAAACACAGAAACGTTTTTATCGTTTACACAAAAGAAACAATATTTGATTGAAATAAATGAAATTATCTTTTTTAACAAGGAAAAGTATATTTTAAGGGGCAGT
>DATMMV010000060.1:0-7868 GCA_035569635.1 Bacteroidia bacterium
AAGTGAGCCTTTGGAAACTAACGGCGGAGTTGTATTAGAAGTAAATGCAGCACCTGGGTTCAGAATGCATTTGGCGCCAGCAAAAGGATTACCGCGAAATGTTGCAGCACCTGTAATTGATATGTTGTATCCCGCGGGAAAATCCTGCCGCATTCCCATTATCGCAATTACAGGAACAAACGGAAAAACAACCACAACGCGGTTAATTGCTCACATTGTAAAAAACAACGGATATAAAGTTGGTTTTACCACCAGTGATGGAATTTATGTAGGTAACTCCATGCTTACCAAAGGTGATACTACCGGGCCTGTGAGTGCAGAATTTATTTTAAAAGATCCTACTGTTGAATTTGCTGTTTTAGAAACCGCGCGCGGCGGAATTTTGCGGGCGGGGCTCGGTTTTGGACAATGTGATGTGGCCGTTGTTACAAATATTCAGGAAGACCACATGGGTTTATCCGACATAAATACTTTGGAAGATATGGCTAAAGTAAAAGGCGTTGTCGTGCAAAGCGTTAAACGCGATGGTTACGCCGTGCTTAATGCCGATAATAAATATTGTGTGGGAATTGCTAAAACAGCCGATTGTCACATTGCCTATTTCAGCATGGATGAAAATAACCCGGTTATTAAAGAACATTGTAAAACAGGCGGCATTGCAGCTCTTTATGAAAACGGATTTATCACAATTAAAAAAGGTGATTGGAAATTTCGGGTAAGTAAAGTCACAAATATTCCATTAACATTTGGCGGAAGAGTTTCATTCATGATTCAGAATGTTTTGGCAGCTACACTTGCTACTTATACCTATGGTTTTAAAACAGAAGACATTGCTTTGAGTTTAGAAACATTTATTCCGTCGGCAGCGCAAACGCCGGGCCGCATGAATATTTTTGATTTTAAAGATTACAAAGTGATGATTGATTTTGCGCACAACGCGGATGGATTCAGAGGTATCAAAGAATTTTTATCAACTGTTGTTTCTCCTGCAAAAATCGGAATTATAACCGGAACGGGCGATCGCCGCGATAACGACATCAGAGATTTAGGAAGAATATCCGCGGAAATGTTTGATCACATAATTATCCGCCAGGATAAATTTTTGCGCGGAAGAGAAGCCGAAGAAATTGTGAAATTATTAGTGGAAGGAATATACGAAGTAAATCCGAAACAATCTTACGAATATATTCCTAAAGAAGTAGAAGCTTTAAAACACGCCTTCAGCATTGCCAAGCCCGGTACTTTTATTTGCGCACTCAGCGATGTAATTGATAATGCCATTGATGTGGTACATTCTTACCTGGACAAAGAAAGAGGTTTGTGATTTTTTGCGCGCGGTAAAGAAAGGTCACAAAGTAAATAAAAGACCCAACCTCTAAATAAAGCTATCTAATCAACCTTTTTCCTGTATAGACCTTACAGCATTTATAAATACTTTGAATCTGTTAAGTAAGGATAAATAAATCTTAACACATTTTAACGCATCATACATTTGTTTGGCATTGCACTTGCTTGCATATAAAAAAGCAATATTATGAAAACGTTCATCAGGCAAGTCCTTATTTTTGCAACCTGCATCAGTTTATGCAGTTGTGCCAGCTACAATGTTGCATTTGTAAAAAGCCCGGATGCCATATCCAAATCCGGCAAAGTATATATACTGGTAAAGGATTCTGTTTCATCTCTTCAGTATGGTATAAATTCATCCGCATATCAAAATGACTTCATGAAGGCCTTTTCGGCAAGTATTTCTGATGCCCTGAACCGCAGCGGAATTAAAAACACTATTAAAATCCGCTCCAATGTATATTCATTAGAAAATGATGATGATATTAATTTGCAGATAAAAGCGTACGGCCCTGACGCTATAATGAGTATCAAGCGTGAACAATCAACTCTGGCATCCGGTAAATATGGGTCATATTACAACGGTGGTATATATACCATTTGTTTATCTGTACCCGGTGCTAAAGGGCCTTATTGGAAAGCCGTTGTACAGGCGTTTAATGAAACATACTCAGGTGCGGATGATTACACTGCTTTAGCGAAACAGATTATAGATAAATTAAAGGCCGACGGAGTTATTTAAAATATGCCGGATCGAAAAAGGATATGCGAATCAAACTCTTTTTACACATAAGCAAGATTTCAAAATAATCATTCGGGCAATTATTATAGTTATCTTTAGAGAATTATCGGACAAAATAATAAAGCGAACCAATGGATGAAAGCATAAAAAATACCGGAAAACAATTAATCAATAAAGTTCCGCAGGTAACACTTTTCTTTTGGGTTATAAAAGTATTGTGCACTACGGTTGGAGAAACTTTTGCAGATTTTTTGAATGTGAATTTAAATTTTGGATTGACGGGAACGTCGGTGGCAATGGGAATCTTATTAATGATTGCTTTGTTTTTTCAATTCAGGGCAAAAAAATATATTCCGGCTATTTATTGGATTACAGTGGTTTTCATAAGTGTTTTCGGGACACTGGTAACCGATAATCTTACTGACAAAATGAATGTTCCGCTGGAAACAAGTACCATCTTTTTCAGCATCCTTTTATTATTAACTTTTTCATTTTGGTATGCAAAAGAGAAAACACTTTCTATTCATTCAATCTATACTAAAACCAGGGAAGTTTTTTATTGGCTTACAATTCTGTTCACGTTTGCCTTAGGTACCGCGTCGGGGGATTTGATGGCAGAAAGTTTAGGGCTTGGTTATTTAGTAACCGGCATTATTGTTAGCGTTGTAATTATTTCTGTGGTGGTGGCAAGAAAATTAAAACTCAACCCGGTACTTTCCTTTTGGATTATTTATATCATGACACGGCCACTCGGAGCTTCAATCGGAGATTTGCTTTCTCAACCAACTAAATTTGGCGGCTTAGGTTTAGGCGCAACTGTTACGAGCGCGTTATTTCTTTTTGGAATTTTAGGTATAATTTTATATTTCACTTTCTCTAAACGGGATGTTATTACAAATCCGGGTATTGAAGAAAAAGGAAATACAGAAGGAAATGGACTTATCTGGCAGACAGTTATAACTGTAGCCGTATTTATAGTTGTAGGTGGATCAGCCTATTTTTGGCGACACAATGCGCTTCAAAAAGAAATTGAACAACCTGTTTCCAATGCCGCGTCTGCTAAAAATGCCCGATTATCACCACTTGGAGATTTATCTGCATTTATTAAAATTACGGAAGACACCCGAACCCTGGTAGTTGCAAATAATCTTGCCGGAGCTACAACACGGGTAGCCGATATTGAATATGAATGGGATAATGCTCAATCCCGGCTTAAACCAATGAATGGTGCTAAGTGGACTGAAGTGGATGATGCTATTGATAAAGTGTTAAGACAATTACGCGCGGTTAACCCAAATCAACAAGAGTGTAAATCATCACTCGATGCTCTGTTGGTTGTGCTTAAATAGATTAATTGGACACTTCCGGGAAAAATTCTTTCATTCCGAAAGCATTATCCATGATACAAATTTAACCATACTTTTTCATAGTTAAAGGAGGAACAATCTCATTTTGTAGATATTCCAATCGTACAGGCGGCCACCTTCCCATCTATCGTCTGTATATGCAAAGAATTCCTCAAATGAAAAGAAAGTGCTCTCACTCAGTTCTGCTCACACAACGACCAAGTGTCGTACACGGGTCTGCCGTGTGCCGGGCAATTTGTCAGCGAAGTATAACTAACTTTTTATTTATTACGCGGTCTGTCGTTTTAATTGTCAACGTATACGCACCGTTGTCTAAAGGTGTAACATTAATATTTTCTTTGTCACTTACGCTTGTGCTGAACACGTGCTTGCCGTTTACATCAAACAAGTCCACAGTTAGTTTGTCGGTAGTGTTTGCGTTAATGAAGAACAGGTCGCTTGTTGGGTTGGGATAAATTGTAATAGAGAGTGAATTACTTAATTTTTCTATAGACATAATAGTTTCATTTACTAACATACAAGTACTGTCCTTACAACCTTGTGACGAAGTAACCGTCAGACAAACCGTGTCAAGACCATAATTTAAATAAATGGGGCCAGGATTCTGATTAGTGGCAGATGAAGGATACCCACTATGGAAAGTCCAATTCCACACAGTAATATTTCCTGATGTAATAGAACTGTTATCCGTAAAAAATCCTTGATTACAACACGAGCTCAGTGCATAAGTAAATGTGGCTGTAGGGTTTGGATTAACAGAAACACTTATTGTCTGTGTTGATATGCAACCGCCAGATCCATAGCCGTCTACTGTATAAGTTGTATTATTCGTAGGGCAAATTGAAATAGTAGAAGTAGTTGCTCCACTGGGCATCCATTGATATGAGGTTGCGCCACCTGCTGTTAAAGTTGTACATGAGCCAACGCATATATTTGTGTTTCCAGTTATGGTAACTGTACATTGAGCGTTTAGTTGTCCAAAACAAACGAGGGAAAAAAGAAGTAAAAGTTTTTTCATGGCGTCAATTGTTAGATGTCAGTTTTTTGTCGGGCGTGTTATACATAACGTTTGCAAGCAAAACCAGTGGCGCTTTGAAACCGCAATGTGTCGACTTACGTAATGTAAATATAATAAAAAAATGTTTCGGTTTAAACGTCAATCGTCATTGGGTATTGCTTGCTAGCAAACGTTTTAGTCACGCTACTTTATTACACCACTGACGACAATGCGATGTTAGCCACAGTACTTTTGTTGTGACGAGCGGTCAGTTGTCTGTGATTATTAATTTGTCGAACGAAAAAGTTTTACCGTCTTGAGTTAGTCGAACGAAATATAATCCGATTGGTAGGTTGTCTCGGTGCAAAATAATTGTGTGTCCAGAGAGATTATTTATTTGCTTTACTGTCTGCCCTTGCAAATTACAAATAGTCAGGGAAGCATTTTTGAAAACTTTGTCTGTTTGCAGAGTTGTCTGCATGAAAAAAGGATTGGGAAAAATATTTAGTGTAAGATTCTTTTCAAATTCATTTACGCTTGCTGCACCATATCCTAAACTTATAAAGGGTAGAAAAATATTTGTATTTGACGGAAAACTGTCAACAGAACCTTCCCACGCTTGATTAATTCTCAAAAGATTATTGCTTTCATAATATGGAAAAGTCGGTTGATACATATATCCGCTACCACTGTTGTGATTGTTGCCAAATCCATAACAAGAAAAAGTAATGCGGTAGGAGTGCCCAGCTGCAAGAGTAAAAGATACAGGTATTGAAACCGTTCCATTATACATTGGATGTACGATAGTGTCATGCGAAAAAAGCAGTGCATGTGTATTGCTATCAAAAAGTTGTGCATTCACATAACCTGAATCTACAGAAGTACCTGTACAAAATCTTTTTAACGTCATAGAAGAAACAACGATTGGCGATGATAAAACCGTTACATCTGCTCCGCGCGATTCATTAAAACTTTGGGGAACATTTGTTGTTATACCCGAGCCTCCTGTCGTAAGGTCTATAGTCTGTCCGTGTCCGACTGTCAAAGTCAGAGACAAAATTGTCGAGATGAAAAATTGTTTTTTCATTGTTTTTAGTTTTTTCATTGTGACTAACGTTTTGCGATTAATTTTTCGAACGGTTACGAAGAACCAACTGTACTTTAAAGATACATAAGTTTGCGCAATATGAATTGAAAAAGTACACTAAAAAATTTGAAGGCATATCGATATGCGTTTTATATACTCACTTTTTTTGGAACTTATAAGCGAAGTAACTCAAACGCAATATATCTAATGAAATATTTCAACGGGGGCAGCCCCTCCAATGTAGGAAGGGCTTACCGTTGATTGGAGTTATATCGGATTATTAATATCCTCTTGTCTCATTATTTCAATGCACTCCTTCAAGTGTTCTTCTGAAACAATCTTATTGTTGTGTATTGCCTTTCGCAGTCCATCCTTGCTTATTGGCAATAAATTCGTTGAGTTAACAATTTTAATCCGGTCGCTACTTTTATCGGTATCCACACTTACCTTTTCTGGTTGTGATGTAGACAAGTTACAGGGAGCATGTCAAAGGGTAGAAGCAAAAGATATGGATACTACCATTGTCGTAATAAGTGTCAGACCCGTGTATCTATTGACCAAACACATGATTTTATTTCTAGATTATTAATAGACCTTCAAATTAACAGTAACATTAAGGAATTGTTTGGAGATGTTCTCAGAGATACTGAGATAAAATATCATGGAGACAAAACAAACCAACTCAGTATTAAATTAAAAAAGCAACAAGAAATTAAAGGAAATATTATTGAGGCCGAAAATATGCTGATAAGAAAAGAAATAACATCGGATAGATTTAATAACATAGCAACACGACTTAATTCCGATTTGATGGCTATAAATAATGATGTAGAAGTTTTAACTACTAACACCGATTCGATTACTGGATATGTAGAAACTGGTTTGGAGTTATTAGCAAATTTACACTCATTGTTTTTAGGAAGTGACTATGAGGGGAAAAGAATACTAGCTGGTTCATTATTCAACAAAAAACTAGTTTTCGGAAATAATGGGTGTCGAACCGCTGAGGTAAATGAAGTACTTAACGTATTAACGAGGAATAGCAAGGGTTTCGGGGGGTCTAAAAACGAAAAAGTCGCCAAAAATGACAGCTTTTCCGCTAAAGTACCCCAAACGGGAATGAAGTCGAACAATTTTTTAGAATTATAGAATGTATCTACAGCCTTTAAGTATTTGATTGTAAGTATTTATCGTAATTACTGTTGCTAACTGTCAATCTTAAACGTGTCTCAATTCAAACCGTTATTTTCCATTCCTTACGAAATGACTGAAAGTCTTTGCAGGAATGACACAATTAAATGGGAAGAATCTACGTCTGAAGTGAAAAAAGTATTAAGCGCAAGAATAAAACTGTGGGATGTAATAGAAGTTCAATTAAATTAAGCCCTCTTCAGTGAGAGTAACCATTTGTACGCTTCATCATAATCTGTAAAAATTTTGGTTGGTACTTTCGGTTTGCTTAATCCTGCAAAGAAATTTACAAGCATCGCATCAAAAGCTGAATTTTTAACAACAGCCCGCGCAATTGTTTTCTCTTTTACTTCATTACTTCTTAAAAATGTTTGTGCCTTTTTGTCAATCGTCCAACTCACTCTTGTATCAACTAATTTTAACGATGGTTCACCATTAGTTAATCTTTTTATTACAAGCGCATTATCAATAGCATCATCGAAATCAAGATGCACGTTTTCTACCATAACAAAATGCAAAATATCATTTTCGTCTATAAATATTTTTGCAGTCCTTGTTTTTACCTCTTTCATAGTGTTACAAAAAATTACACTTTCTCTACTAATACCCTCTCACAAACGGTTTGGCTCAATGTTTCAGACAACCTTTTACCGTAACTCACGATCATTGTCCGGTCAAATGGCTCGATGGATTTTATTTTCACTTTTAAACCCAGCCTCAATTCACGGCTATTCAAAAATTTCAAAAACTCAACCGATGTATCAATTACAGCAGCCAATTTCATGGTATCTCCTGTTTTACATTCGCTAAGTTTGCTGTATTGTTTCCATTCCATCTTTCCGTTTTTATCAGGGATAGGAGAACCGTGAGGGTCTATTTTAGGATAACCCAACAACTCATCCATTTTCTCAAAAAATTCAGGGGAATGAATATGCTCCACCTGTTCCGCTATTTCGTGGACATCTTCCCAACCAAATCCCATGTTTTGCACTAAAAACATTTCGGTCAGACGATGCTTGCGAATAATAATACTTGCCTCCTTTTTCCCTCTTTCGGTTAACCGAAGTGGTTTATAACTCTCGTAATGCACCAATTTCTTTTTCGCCAGTTTTTTCATCATACTGGTAACGGTGGGCA
>DATMMV010000061.1:0-29778 GCA_035569635.1 Bacteroidia bacterium
GTAAATTCAAGAAAATTCATTCCGGTTTAATTATCGTATGTATTGAATTTGAATGAAACCACTTTTTTTATTTTTAGGTTCACAAAAGCCGTATAATAACATTTTGCTTTGGCATAACCAAGGCACCAGGTTTTTTGGTAAAAGTCGGCAGACTTTTCAAGGCAAGCGCCGTTTATATAAACAACAGTTCCCATCTTAATTGAATTATAAAGAACGTATTGTCTGTTAAAATTTGCCCAGGTTGAATCAGCCAGGTTTTCCTTCCAATACGTTTGAAAAATTTTCCGGGCTTTGTTCATGTCTTTTTCTTTAATCACTTCGCAGGTTTCTCCGTTCGATAATTTAACCTCGGCAGCTTTCGGATAAATTATATCCTGGTTAAGATCGGGTTTTTGTGAACCGGTAAGTGAAAGTAATAAAACAAAGAATAGTGATTTCATTTATGCAATTTAAATAAGGTTCAATTTTTTTTCAATCTTTTCAAAGTCTTCTCTATCTGCTTATCTGTGGGCATAAGTACTTGCTGAATACGTTTTGCATAGGTAATACTATCGGTAATATCTTTGTTTTTTTCTGAAACCAGTTTGTTGGTTTCCTGTAATGCCCGGTTAATTTCCTTAATTTCGTTTTCGTAACGCAGGCGCTCGCGCATATCTCGGGCATATATTACAATGGCGGGATTATCATCAAACGAACCAATTTTAGCGCTGCATTCGCTCGGGATTATTTCCCCGTTCCTGTGAAGAAAAGGAATATCGGTAAACACCATGCCTTTATTCTCCCATACATCGGCAATTATCTCGGCACTTTTCTGAAGATATTCTTCGGGCAATAAATCAAAATAGGTTTTTGACAAAAGCTCGTTTACGGTATATCCTAAAAATTCGGCGGCCGAACGATTCACATGCAAAAGTTTACCATTTACAATTTCGATAACGTAAAGCGAATCGTGGGTATGGTAAACAATGTTTTCGAATGAGCGGAGTTCTTTTAAATAAACAAGTGTTTTTTCAGAACTTTTTTTATTGAGTAAAAAAAGAAAAATACAACTGGTAAAAAGTAAAACAATTGTGGATAAATAAACCCAAACCATCAGTTAAGCGAACCTAATATTTGGAAAATGTGCTCCGGATTTAAAATCTCTCCCGCTTTATCGGCACGGGAAGTGTATCGTACCATTCCTTTTTTGTCAATTAAAAAAGAAGCGGGTAAAGGAATAAAGTTGTATTCGGGAACGCCCGCCGCCATCTCCTGCAGTTCAACGCAAAATTGTTTGGCTACCAATTGCCTTTCGTCGGATAGAATATGGTAATGCAGTCCGAGTTTTTTTACCATTTCTTTATTAACACCCAAAGGATCCGGGCCGATAGAAAGCATGTTAACACCACGTTCCGCAAATTTTTCTCTGTTGCGCTCATAACATCTCAGCATAATGTGGCAACCCGGACACCAGTCTCCGCGAACGAAAATCAATAAGAGGTATTTGCCTTTAAAGTCTTTGGAAGAAATTAAATTTCCTGTTTCATCCGGCAAACTGAAATCAGGGCAGACCGACCCGATTTTTATATATCCCTTACCCGAAATTTTTGCGAGTTTTACTAAATCCATGACAACTATCATGCTCAGTAAATCGGCAAAAAGCAAAAAAAGCCCCGGAAATACCCATGCCTGAGTTGATGTCGGGTAAACTATGTTGGCCGTTAAGTAAAGTGAAAGCGCTACCACCGCAATAATTATTTTAAACGTAGGTGTATTATACATTTTACTCGGAAAAAATAACTCCAAAAATGGATTTTGTATGGCAGATAATATAATGGCTATTGACAAAAAAGGAAAAACTCCCGGGACATAATATACATAAGCAAGTATGGCAGCAGGAACAAAATGTACAATTGTTGATTCTATGCCTCCGCGCATTTTAAAAGCACCGATACCCATTACAAAGGCAAGTACAAAAAATACCTGGGCAGTTACCGGATAACTGAAATAAAAAAGGCCCGCGCCAATGGCACTAAAGGCGAAAGAAGCGTATAAAGGAATTTTGTATTTCATAGTTACAAAATTATTTTTACTGAATAAGATACCGGTTGCGGAACTAAAGATAATAAAAATTATTTCTTCAGTTTAATTTTACCTACAATGCCGGTTAATTCTTCAATCGCCTCTTTGTTATTTGCCGATATGGCAATATGCACAATAATTCCTTTTTCTATTTTATCAGATGGTATTTTCTGCTCTTTCAGGTATAATTTTTCGGTTTCGTTGGCAAAAAAGTACCATTCTACCTTTTCATCCAGAAATTCACTTTTTTGCAATTCAATATATTTTTCAAATCCGTATTGAGGATAGAAAAAGGAAGGGTGGTTTCCGAAGTAAATGGTTAAACCCATCCAGCAGCTGTCGGTATAATTTAAATATTTGTGCACTTTCAATACCTGGAAATCATACTTCTGGTCAATGGTAATGTAATAATTCTCAGGTAATGCAAATTCAAATTTCTTTTTAGAACAAAACAAATCAATTTTTTCAGTTCTTGCTTTTCTCGGGTTATATCTTGTGCCTTTACTTATTGTTTTAAATATTTTTTCTGCCAGGTTGATGTATTCATCTTTTTCAGAATAAGCCTCGGGGTTTATATAAGCATCTATTCGGAAAATAGAACGGTCCTGGGTAATTACCATCATACTAGAAATAAGAACTGCATTTTTGACGGAATCAAATGAAAAAGGAGTACTCAATAAACAAACTAAAGAGTCGCTGTCGACAAGAATTTTTTTCTTAAACTCAATACCACCCAATTTTTGATTTTTAGTGTCTTCAAAATCTTTTTTCTCGCCGAGAAGAAAAATTTCCCGGGCAAAAAACACCAATCGCTTCTTATCGCGGTTATAAACTATCCTTGTTTCAAGATTTGCATTGTGGTCGGCCGACATAATATCCACTGGCCTCGCCATATTTTTGGCAGAATCGGGGAAAAGAAAAAAGGCGCGATCGTTTAAAATGGAAAGCTTGTTGGTTAAGTTTAGGGTTTTAAGGTCTTGCCCCGTTATAAGATTAAATGCGAACAGTAGGAGCAGGGTGAAGTATTTTTCATATTGGGACTTAATTTTCATTAACTGCAATATAGGAAGAAAATATGAGTAGAATAATTGGATTTTATGCTCCATTTCCGTAAATTTGAAAAAAGCTTCATGAAAAAATTGTTTTTTATATTTTCTTTAGTTTTATTTTGTTCCGTAAAGGCGCAAACCTATGTGTATCATCCTATGCCCGACTCGAGCGCTTATTGGTGTGAAGAGTGGAGTTACGGAGCTTCTGCCTGTTATACCATCGAAGTACGCACAATAACCCTAAATGGTGATACAACCATAAACGCAAAACAGTATCATAAAGTTTATGACTCCGGAAATAAGCAACCCGCTTCGGGATGTTTCCCGATATATTATTTTGCGAATAATTATCTTGGAGCCATTAGGCAGGATACTACTCTGAAAAAAGTATATGTTGTAAGAAGATATCCAAATTCAAACGAAACTACACTTTATGATTTTTCTTTGGACGTTGGAGATACTTTACCTGAATATCCATTTACCGGGCCACCTGGTACGGTTGTAGCTATTGATTCAATACTGATTGGTTCTACTTACAGAAAAAGATTTAAAACAAGTGCGTTTACCTATAGCAACTCTTTTTATATTATTGAAGGCATCGGAAGCACAGTGGGACTTTTATTAGCGCCTAATCAGGATGTAGAATCTTCTTCTGATCTAAAAAGTTTTACACAAAACGGGCAAACAGTATATAATCCTAATAATTACCAATGCGTTTTAAACGCGGGCATTATTCCGTTTACCAAAGAAAATAATATTGTTATTTCACCTAATCCCTCAAATGGTAGTTTGCAATTGAGCTCAGTAACTGAGATAGTAGAAATAAAAATAAGAAATTACCTCGGTGAAATTATTTACGAGCAAACCGCCGCAAGCACTTTTTTTAAAATCGATATTAGTCAACAGCCTGCCGGAGTTTATTTTGTGCAGGCAAAAACTAACGGCATAATTTATACCGGTAAAATTATTGTGCAATATTAAATTCGAAGATTCAAACCTGTATTCGCGTTAGGGATAAGCGTAAGTATTTTATTTAACTACAATTCAATATTATATGAAAATTTTCTGTTTTTAGGGGACGTTAATGGGGACACAAAAACCTTTGGATTCTATTTTTAATACATCCTGCTTGGATAAACGTTTTATAAAAATCCTAAACTTTCTTGTCTTCCATCATTCGCTTGAAATTCAAGGCGATGTTATGAGTATGACTTTAATGTAAAAAAAAGGATAAAATTTCCCCACAAAAGAGGCTATTTGTCTTCTTGATTTTACGTTTGTATTAACATTTAGCAGTTTAATCCTATTTGTTTGGACATTTATAATACTTTCGCCACATAATAACCCTTATTAATTAAAAAAACAAAATCATGAAAACAAAAAGACTAAAATTAATGGCAATATTAATACTGTCATTATTTGCATGTAGAAATGCAGAAGCACAATGGCTTACCAACGGAAATGTATTGGCGGGAGGTGAAAAATTAGGTTCCACAAATAACTTTCCACTTGACATGTACATTAATAATGGAAAAAAATGGTCAGTAACAACTGGCGGAGATTTTGATTGCATTAATTCAACTAATGGAATAACATTTCAGGGAAATAATATGCTTTTTACAAAGGGCAATAATACAAATTTATGCGTTGGAATTACGGCGGGAAATGCGCAAGGGACTACACAAGGTAACAACACATTTGCTGGTTATCAATCTGGATATAATACCAATGGAAATGCTGCGACCACAGTGGGAATAGATAATACTTTTATAGGCTGTAATTCTGCGTTTACGAATACAGCGAGTTGCAATAATGTGCATGGTTATCAAGCTTTATATAAAAACACATCAGGCTATGCGAATGTGGCTTTTGGGGTTAGTGCCTCATATTCGAATACAACCGGCGCTTATAATATTGCCATTGGCGATAGCTCTTTACAAACCAATACAACTGGGGGTTAAATGTGGCAATTGGGTATAAGGCGCTCTATTCAAACACAACTGCTTCCAGAAATAATGCATTGGGATATAGGGCACTTTATTCAAATACAACAGGTACGCCAAATAATGCATTCGGAAATGTTGCGCTTTTTTCAAATCAAACCGGATATAACAATGATGCCTTTGGCGATAGTTGTATGTATGCCAACGTATCAGGAATTGGTAATGCAGCATTGGGGTATAAAGCTTTGAGAAATAATACAGGAAGTAATAATATGGCAATCGGGGCAAGTGCTTTAACTACAAATACAAGCGGGGCACAAAATGTCGCAATAGGGTTTGCCGCACTCAGCGCAAATACTTCTAATTCAGGTAATGTAGGTGTCGGATATGAGGCTTTGTTAAAAAATACCGGACAAGGGAATGTTGGTATAGGGGTTGTTGCAGGATTTTCTATAAAAGCATCTTCTGGTAATACTTTCGTTGGTGACCATGCCGGAAGTGCAGATACCGCCAATTATAATACGGGTGTTGGTGCTTATGCTGGCAATACAATTGTTAGTGGAGATAGTAACGTTTTCGTTGGTGCTTTTGCGGACGCTAACGCAAGCACTCTACATAACTGTTCCGCTTATGGTTATGGAGCGACTGCCGCAGCTAGCGATAAATTTTATTTCGGCAATAGCAAAGTTTTAGAATGTCGTACAATACTTTGGAACAGTACAAGCGATGGTCGCTTTAAAATTAATGTGAAAGAAGACGTAAAAGGGTTGGAGTTTATTAATAAATTACGGCCGGTTACTTATAATATAGATACAAAAGCGCTCGATTCTTTTGTTAGGCCCAACTCATCACAACCGCTTGATAGTAGTGGTAAAAGTGCTCCTCAAGGGGATTATTCTGTATCTACAAAAGTCATTCATTCAGGTTTTATTGCACAAGAAGTTGAGAAGGCGGGTAAAGACTGTCAGTTTAAATCTTCGATTGTAACTCCACCATCCAACAATAAAGAACCTTACGCGATGGCTTATGGTGAAATAGTAGTGCCATTGGTGAAAGCAGTTCAGGAATTAAGTAAAAAATCTGATAGCTTAAAAAAAATTGTATCTAAACAGGACTCGGTAAATCAAGCATTGCAAAATCAAATCAATCAAATTACTGGAGCTGGTGGTCGTAAACAAAATAATACTGGAAATGGTGATTCTAAAAATTTCAGTTCCATTAATGTTGAATTGAATGACATAAATGCTGTTGTTTTAAATCAAAATACGCCTAATCCATTCGCAGAACAAACCATCATCACTTATAATATACCTAAAACTACAAATCAAGCTCAAATTCTATTTTACGATAATACGGGCAAATTGATTAAAACCGCTGATATTAAAACTAATGGCAAAGGTCAACTTAATGTTTTTGCTAATGATTTAACAAGTGGTATATATAGCTACACTTTGATAATTGATGGAAAAATTTATGATACAAAGAAAATGATGAAGCAATAATAAATTATTTTTTATTTAAAACCCTGACTCAAAAAGGTTGGGGTTTTTTTATTTCCAAAAAAAATGATTACTTTTATATAAGTAAAAATGACAAAGAAAATCGTATTTTTCATACAACTTTTACCTTTTTTGTGTTTTGCTCAAAAACAAGGAAATTTTTGGTATTTCGCAGAATATTCGGGACTTAATTTCAATAGCAGCATAGCCGTCCCTATAACAGGAGGACAAATACGTTCAGGAAGTGTTAATTCAGAAGGATGCGCAAGTATATGCGATAGCTCTGGTAATTTATTGTTTTATGCTTCTCCAAAAAATATTTGGAATCGCAATAGTCAATTAATGCCTAATGGAGTCGGATTAATGGGAGGGCTTTCGTCAACCCAAGGAGCTATTATAATTCCAATACCTGGAAGTAATGAGTTTTTCTATTTATTCACACTTGATGATTTTCTTAATAACCTGACAAACGGTTTAAGATACTCCATTATAGACATGTGCCTTGACAATGGAAAAGGGGATGTGATTGCTACAAATAAAAACATTTTACTTCTTGATAGTACCGGAGAAAAAATGGCTGCTACTTATCATAGTAACGGAATAGATATTTGGCTTGTAACGCGTAAACACTTTACGAATCAATTTTATTCATATCTTATAACATCTTCCGGCATTTCAACTCCTATTATATCTGCAATCGGTTGGGCAAATCCTTCACAACAAACAGGTAACTCCATTGGACAAATGAAAATATCGCCCAATGGAAGTAAAATTGTTTTTGCCGTGGGAAATCAAGTTCCAAATATTGTTCAATTATTTGATTTTAATAATTCAACCGGAATTGTTTCAAACTTAATAGATTTACCTACCAGTACTAATTCAGGAAGTCCATACGGAGTAGCATTTTCGCCGGATAATTCTAAATTATATGTGAAAGGTCCGACACCTACAGGTCTTAATCAATTTGATTTATCAAGCGGGATTTCTGATACAATTAAAAATTCTATAATTCATTTACCGTCCACAATGGGTTCTGTAGGCACAGGGTTGCAATTGGCAAATAATGGGAAAATATATGCAGTTCAGCCTCCTTACATCGGAGTTATCAATTTCCCTAATTTGAAGGGAAATTTGTGTAACTATGTTGACAGTTTTATTACTTCATGTAATGCTGCTTATACGTTTCCTAGTTTTATCGATAGTTATCATTATAAAAACGGAATTCCTAATTGTAGCATTGGCATTAAAGGAAATTCGGAAAAAAATGGAATACGACTATTTCCCAACCCTACAACTAGTATAATAAATATTGAAACTACCGAAGAGCCGAAAGCCATAACCATTTACAATTCTCTTGGCGAATTAGTTTATGAAAACGTATATCCCATAAACAAGGAACAGATAGATATAAGCAAACAAAGAACCGGTGTTTACTTTTGTAAAATCAAATTGCAAAGCGGAGAAAAAGTCTTTAAGATTATAAAAACCGACTGAAATTAAGAAAAATCTCAGCAAAAAGCCAATTTTACTAAGTAATTATTTTACAGGTAAATATAAAAATCCGGCAAGTTCTTGCCATTTTTAACACTTTTCTAAAAATCTAAACTTTTTTTAAAATTACCTCGTGTTTTCGGAAATTTCGTCAGGTTTTTATCAGGAACGCTGTAAGTGTTGTGATGCACAAATATTTAGGTAGATAAGATTTTCAATTGTCGTGGCAAGATATTGCCCATGTGATAGCGTGTTACTAAGGCTATTAAACAGGATTTCTCCTTTCTCGTTTGCAGAAAGGCTGGAGATAAGGTTTTAACTCCCTCATTTATAATACGCTAAACTGTTCAAAATACCTCGCTATTTTCCCCTTAAAAAACCCTATTTTCGGACAAAATTCATAATATGTCAAACACCATGCAGCAAGAGGCCATAACAACTGTTGACACAGCCAAAAAATTAGGCTTACTACCCGAAGAGTTTGAAAAAATAAAACAAATACTGGGCCGCACCCCAAATTTTACCGAGCTGAGCATTTACTCAGTTATGTGGAGCGAGCACTGCTCTTATAAAAATTCAATCACCTGGTTAAAAACCCTTCCTAAAGACGGCCCGCACATGCTGGCAAAAGCCGGAGAAGAAAACGCAGGGCTTGTTGACATTGGCGACGGACTTGGCTGCGCATTTAAAATTGAAAGTCATAACCACCCGAGCGCCATTGAACCTTACCAGGGTGCAGCAACCGGGGTTGGCGGAATTAACCGCGATATTTTTACCATGGGCGCAAGGCCAATTGCTCAGTTAAACTCTTTACGCTTTGGTGATATTAATTCCGCAAAAACACAATGGCTTATGAAGGGCGTTGTAAAAGGCATTGGCAATTACGGCAACGCGTTCGGTATTCCTACCGTTGGCGGAGAAGTATTTTTTGATGAGTGCTACAACGTAAACCCATTGGTAAACGCGATGAGCGCGGGTATTGTTAAGAAGGGAGAAACGGTTTCCGCCACTTCGCACGGCGAGGGAAATCCTGTTTTTATTGTGGGTTCTGCAACCGGAAAAGACGGAATACACGGAGCCACTTTTGCAAGTACAGATATTACTGAGAATAGCGCTGAAGATTTACCGGCTGTGCAGGTTGGAGATCCTTTCCAGGAAAAACTTTTGTTAGAAGCAACTTTAGAAATTATTAAAACCGGCGCCGTTGTAGGCATGCAGGATATGGGAGCGGCCGGAATTACCTGCTCAACCAGCGAAATGAGTGCCAAAGGTGAACACGGAATGGAAGTGTGGTTGCACAAAGTACCCACCCGGCAAAAAGGAATGAAGCCTTTTGAAATTTTATTATCAGAATCGCAGGAACGCATGCTGGTAGTAGTGCAAAAGGGCAGGGAAGAGGAAGTGAAAAAAGTTTTTGATAAATGGGATTTGAATTGCGAACAGATTGCGGTTGTTACAAAAGGCGGTCGTTTAAAATATTACATGTATGATGAATTAGTTGCGGATGTTCCTGCTGATACATTGGTGTTGGGCGGCGGCGCACCTGTTTACAAACGCGAATACAAAGAACCCGCGTATTTTGCCGAAGCCCAAAAATTTAAAATTGAAAATGTGAAAGAGCCCGCTAATTACAAAGAGGTGATGGTTCATTTGATTTCTCATCCGAATATTGCCAGTAAGCGTTGGGTTTATAACCAGTATGACAGTATGGTGGGTACTGTAAATCAAAGCACCAATAATGTTAGCGATGCCGCGATTGTAAATATTAAAGGAACTGATAAAGCGATTGCGCTTACTGTTGATTGCAACGCACGTTATGTAAATGCAAATCCTGAAGTGGGCTGCGCGATTGCGGTTAGTGAAGCGGCAAGAAATATTGTTTGCAGCGGTGGCGAGCCAAGCGCGGTGACAAATTGTTTAAATTTTGGTAACCCTTACAACCCGGAAGTATACTGGCAATTTGTGGGTGCGATAAAAGGAATGGGCGCCGCTTGTTTAAAATTTGAAACTCCGGTTACGGGCGGAAATGTTAGTTTTTATAACCAGTCTTCGTACGAAGGCCCTGTGTTTCCAACCCCAACCATTGGCATGCTGGGAATTTTAAAAGATAAAAGCACACAAACTACTTTGGATTTTAAGAGTGATGGCGATTGCATTTATTTAATCGGTGATTCGCAAAATGATATCGGAAGCTCGGAATATGTTTATTCGTATCATAAAAATAAAAATACTCCTGCCCCGCATTTTAATTTAGACGATGAGTTTAATGTGCAGCAAGCAGTAAAAAATTTAATTAAAAGCAAACTGCTTGAAAGCGCGCACGATTGCAGCGACGGAGGTTTATTTGTTGCGCTGGCGGAATCTTCTTTTAACCGCGAATTAGGATTTGATATCGCCGTGGATAAAAAAGTTCGCAAAGATGCTTTCTTATTCGGCGAAACACAAAGTCGCATAGTAATAAGCGTGAAAAAAGAAAATGAAATTGAAATGGTGGGCCTTTTAAAAAATGAAAACGTCGCATTCACCAAATTGGGCTTTGTAAAAGGCAAAGAATATAAAATTGACGGCGAAATGTTTGGAACGGTCTCTGAGTTTAAGAATCTTTACGATACTTCGATTGAGAAAATTCTGAATGCTTAAAAATTGGTCACAGATTAAATGGATTTCGCGGATGAAATTAAAAACAATCGGCACAAATCAATGGCTGTTTTATACATTCACTACCAAAATTAATCTGTGTCATCTGCGCAATCTGTGGCTTTGTATTCTCATATTAACACTTTCTATTAAATCTTTTTCCCAAACAAGCGTCCATCAACTTTACTTATCTGCCCTCGCCAAAGATTCTTTAAAGGATTATAGCGGAGCATTGGCTGATTTAGAGAAAGCAATCTCCCTGCAGAATAACGACAGCGTTCATGTACTTCATGCAAAAGTTGAGACGGAAACCAACCATAGTAAAGAAGCGTACGTAGAAGTTAATGAAGTTATTAAACACAATCATACCTATTTTGATGCATATATGCTGCGGGGAATTCTGCGTGCAAAGCAAGGAAATTACGAGGGCGCGGCGTTTGATTTTAATAAATGCATTAAACTGAATAACAAGAGCGCAAAAGCATTTTATAACCGCGGGCTTGCACATGCCTACATGGATGAAATAAAACAAGCTATCAGTGATTTTACAAAAGCAACTGAGTTGGAAGAGAATTATTCCATTGCCTGGTTTCAGCGCGGGTATTGGAAAGAAATCAGCGGGGATTTAAACGGTTCATTGGCGGATTTGAATAAAGCCAAAGAATTAAATCCCAACGATAAAGATTTATATGTTTCGTTAGCGGTAACAAATTACAAACTGAATAACAAAAACGAAGCCTGTACATATTTAAACGAAGCAAAAAACCGGGGTTCCTCAGAGGCAGATGAATTAATTTTAATTATGTGCAAGTGAGAAATAAAAGTTTACATATACTTTATTACTTTTTCCCTCTCCTCTGCAGGAGAGGGGTAGATGCCCTTACGCTGAAAATTACCCGGCTGAAAATAATTCTCATTGGAAGCTTAGCTACTCTATGGGGTGAGGTCACCCTTTCCCAAAACTCTTTCACTATTTCCGTAAACACGTATGCTTACGATTGTCAACTCGCCTCCGCGGCGGTGCATGTGCAAGGCGGTGTGCCTCCGTATAACATTCAGTGGAGTTACGGCGCCATTGGAGATACGGTTTCAAGTCTTAATGCAGGGAATTATTCTATTACCATTATGGACAGCAACAACCCGCCAAAAGATACGGTTGTGAATTTTGTAATAAACGAATTAGTTTGTAAAGCCACTTTCAATAATCGTTTTACGCCCAATGGCGATGGTATAAACGATACCTGGGGCATTGGTAACATAAGAGATTACCCGAATTTTTTATTACAGGTTTTTGACCGCTGGGGGCAATTAGTACATACGCAAAGAGGGCAATATATTCCGTGGGACGGAACACATTTAGGACTTAAAATTCCGGATGCCACATACTATTATATTTTCTTTTACGAAGAGGGAAAAACAAAAAATTACGAAAAAGGAAGCGTAACCATTGTCCGATGAAAAAAATGAGCGTATATATTTTTTCTGCGCTGTTTTTTTTAAGGAGCGGAATTGGTTTTGGCCAGCAAACACCTTCATACAGCCAATTTGTGCTCAATCAATACGCGTTTAATCCTGCAGTTGCGGGAACAAACATCGGACTTGAAGCTACCGTTGGAACCCGTTTACAATGGGTGGGTATGCCTAACGCGCCTGTGACAAATTTTGCAGGTGTTACTTACGGGTGGCGTAAAAATTTTTCATACCGCGGGCATCATGGTATTGGTTTTTATGGCGAAGACGACAGGCAGGGAATGTATTCTTCGAAAGCCGCTTATGTTTCTTACTCGTATCACCTTCGTATTTTTACCGGACTTAACATTGGTGCAGGAATTTTTGCGGGCGTAAGAAGAATGGGACTGAACCAATTGTTGTACGACGGAACTGACCCGGCGCTTAATTTTCAAAAAGCATATGGCATTTTATATCCCGATATTATTCCGGGCATGCGTATCTACACAAAAAAATTTTTTTTCGATATCAGTGCAAGGCAATTATATGTAGATAAAATAAAACAAGGTTCTTTTCATATCGGGAGCAGTGGTTCTAAATTAGACCCTACGCTTATTGTTTCGGTTAAGAGAAAATTTCCCCTCGGTAATAATTTCTGGATGCTGGTACCGGCCGCAATGATGCAATACGCTATTAAAAGTCCGCCGTATATACAGGCTAATTGCATGTTGTTTTACCGCAAAAAAATTGGAGTGGGGGCTTCGGTAAGAGGTACCTCGTTTGCTTCGGCCATTTTGCAGTTAAGAGTGTTAAAAAACATTATAGCGGGCATAGCTTATGATTACCCGATTAATAAATTGAGGGCTTCGGGGGCCAATTCCTTCGAAATAATGTTAAATCTTGTGCCCGGTGGGGTAGACGACGATGGCAACAGGCCCCGAATCAACGTAGCACAATGTCCCGATTTTGATTTTTAACAATTAAAGGTTAACTTTACATTAAACCTTTAGCTTATCTTTGTGTCAAAGGACAAATAAAACATCAAATGAAAAAGATATTTTTTTTAGCCACCGCCTCAATTGTATGCAGCGGCTTATTGTTTACCTCTTGTAAAAAGAAGGAAACTGAAGATAACGATACAACCGCGGCAGCCGATCATGCATTGGGAGAAACCTGCTCGAATGATATTTCCAATATCGGTACCCAGGCCTCTTACGGCAATATGACTACCTACAAATTGGGCATGCCCGACCAGATTTATACTTCCTGCGCTACCATCACTTTTGACAGCCTGAATCATGCCGATCCGGATTCTATTAAAGTTGATTTCGGAACAGGCTGCACAGGTTTGGATAACCGCACACGTAAAGGCGTATTGTTGTTTATACATACTCCCGGCTTACATTACCGCGATTCCGGAAATGTAATTTCGGTTTCTACTCCAGGTAATACCTACTACGTAGACAACAATCAAATTATCATCAACAACAAAACCATTACTAACAAGGGCCATGTAACCAATGGTATGTTAACCTGGTTAATTACAAGCAATATACAGATTAACCGCTCTAACGGAAATGTAATTACCTGGTCAACCAATAACCGTACTAAAGTTTTATTGGCAGGAGAAATGCCTAATCATCAACCAATCGACTGGCCTCACGCGCGCGTAGCTATTTACGGAGACGCAAGCGGAACCCATACTAAATCGGGAGGTAATTCTCAATCATTTTCAGCACACGTGTCTCAGGCAAGTTGGTTGGTAAGGGATTTTAATTGCGGGCTTTTCAGAAGATTTTTTGTATCGGGAATATTGGAGTTTACTCCCGGAAGCAAACCAACTCGTTATGTTAACTTCGGTACCGGTAATTGCGACGACCAGGCGGTTGTTACCATTAACGGACATACTTACAACATTACCCTTCACTAATTATATATGATTAAATAAAACCCCGTTCAGTTTGAGCGGGGTTTTTGTTTTGTTCAATAAATGCCTTATTCTACAGGATAATCTTTAGCAACCCAGTCTGGTTTAATTCCTTCCGGTATATCAAGCACTTTTACTTTTTTAAATCCCAACTCCTGTAGCATTTGAAATGCAGGCCTGATGTTGGGGCAATTGTCGTAAGAGCAACAGCCGCAATAAATAACAACCTCTTTGTTTTTGTCAATATTAGCAGTTATGGACTTTAAATTATTCATTCCGGCCGTAGTATTTGTTGCGCCAATTTTAATAGCAGTTTTAATATTTTCCATTGGTCCGACATTTAAAATTACAGGCATGTCCCCGGATTTGCTCTGAATTTTCATTACCAGATATTTAGTGAGCATTATTTGATCCTTTTTCCACGGGTTTTGTTGCGCAAAAGAATTTGCAATTATAAAAATTGCAGCTAACGTTGAGTAAATCTTCTTCATAGTGTTTTTGAGAAAGATTAAGCAAGTATTATGCCACACGGAAAATTGAATGTGATAGAATCCGGTATTGAGTAGCGGGGCAAGCTACAGATTTCGTGGATTACGCTGACAAAGGAATAATATAACTTATTCCTTCAAAATATCTGCGCCATTTGTGTAATCTGCGGCACTTTTCTTCGGAGGAAAATTCATTTCCCTATTTCTTCTGTGTATCTGCGTAGCCAAATATTTTTTTCAGAATATCAGTAACGCGCGCCATCGGGTCTTTACGGATTTTTGCTTCTTCATCAGCAACCAATAAAAATAAACCGGCCATTGCTTTTTTGGTCACATAATCTTCTAAATCGGGGTTTTGTTTCTTAACACCCGGAATTTTATTGTATTTTTTTACGAGCGGATCCCAGTATTGAGTAACTTTTACTTTGGCAATAGCATTTTTTACAATAGGTTTGTATTGTGTATACAAATCCTGAGTCGTAGTATTTTTAAGATAATGTGTTGCGGAAGTGTCTGTGCCTTTTAAGATTGCCATTCCGTCTGTAACAGTCATTTTTTTAATTGCGTCTAAAAATACTGGAGCTGCAGTTTTAGCGGCTTCTTCGGCAGCACGGTTAAGAGATGTTTCAAATTCATTTACTTTCTTCTCCATACCTAATTTCACCAAATCATCTCGCATTTTTTTTGCTTCCGGAGGGAAGGGGATAAATAAACGGGCGTTTTTTAAATAACCATCCTCTTTAGAGACTGCGGCAGTTGAATTATTTGTGCCGTGATTAAGGGCTTCTTTTAATCCCGCAATAATTTCATCATTGGTAGGTGCTTTAACGGTATTTCCGCCTTTAACATTTTCTTCCTCCTTCTTAACGGTTTCTTCTACTTTCTTTTCGTCTTTTTTAACTTCGTCTTTGGTTTTGTTCCACATATCGCCTAAAGATTGAGCCTGTATTTCTAAAACACCGATGCTCAAAAGGGCAAAAAATAGTTTTTTCATAGTTTGTATTTTATTTTGTTGTTTTGTTTTGCAAATCTCATGCCGAAGGTAAAAACATGAATTACTGATTACGGCCTGCGAATATACGAATCTTGTATAATCTAATTAAGTGTCTGTATTCCATTCGAATATTCGCCGAGATATGAATTCGTCGCTTATTGCGGTTCGCGTTTCAAAAAGGCGAAACCGCCCTTTCTGTAAATTTCTTTAAGCGCGGGCTTTCCTTTAAGAGCTTCATCCGCTTCATTAATTTTTATCACAAAATAAGCGGGTTTGTCAATCTTTTCATTTAACATCCAATTCATGCTCATCAGGTTAAAAGAAAATGCAGCGGCATGCCCTTCTTTTGTCATTTGTTGTTCGCTTTGTTTAATAAAATTTAACATGGCGGATGAATTATGAGCGGGTTGCCTGTTTGTATAAAACATATATGCGTAACTTTTAAAATTGATGGTTTCCACATAACAATCATTTCCACGCAGGTTTTCGTAAAACTCAATAGCGGGGCCTTGCGAGTATTGCTCAATTTTTGGAGTAATGGTAATTGTAAGTGTCCAAGTGGTAATCAGCGAAGTAATAAATAAGCCGTAGGCGGCTTTTTCCTTTCCTTTTCTGAAAAGGGTTATCATAAAAAATAGAATTCCTGCTAAAAATAAAATCCCTGTAAGCCATTCGTAACCTGTCCATTCTACTTTTGTGCCAAAACTTGCTTTTGCAAAACCGTCATTTATGATATTGGAAGAAAGGATACTTCCTTTAAATTTTTCTACAAAAGGAATTGTTGTGAACGCAATTCCCGAAATAAGTGTAATAAGTATGCCCGTATAAAGCAAAATCCATGGAAACTTTTTTTGACGGTAAATAATATTGTATAGCCCGTAAGCCGACACGTAAGTAAGCGGAAAATAACACATGCTTGAATAATGCACAATTTTGGTTTTGACAATGCTGAATAAAATAAGTACCACCCAGAATAAATATAGCATCCACTTTTTTGTGTACAATTGGTAAGGCGTATCGTCAGCTGACTTCGCGTGCGCGGGAATGAAAAACAACACGGCCGGAAAACAGCCAAACAACAAAACAACAAAATGATAAAAGAAAAATCCGCCGTGATCAGAATCTTCGGTATTAAACAAACGAACCTGGTAAACAATAAATTCTTTTACCACATCCCAATGACCGGTGCATATTTCATAAATAAACCAACTGAAGCCGGTTAAAAACAGGGCTGCGACAAAAAGTAAAAGATTTTTAATATTTGTAAAGGGTTTTATTTTTAAAAGTAACCACGCTGCCACAACTGTAAGTCCAATGATAATAAGAGCAACAGGGCCCTTGGTTAATACCGCAAGTCCGCCAAAAATCCCTCCGTAAATAGCGTGATTGTTTATTTTTCCTTCAACGTTATTGTTAAACCATTGCAATAAATTGTAAATACTCAGGAAAATAAAAAGATTAAACCAGGGGTCAATAATCCCCGATTTAAAATATAAAAAAGGAAGGAATGAACCCGCATAAGCCAACACCCAAAGCAAAGCAAATTTATGGTCGTTTATTTTTTTGCCTATGCTGTAAATTAAATTAAGCGTTACAATTCCGCAAATGGCATCGGGAAGTCGCGCGGCAAATTCGTTTATGCCGAATAATTTCATGCTGAATGCCTGTAACCAAATAAACAAAGGAGGTTTTTCCCAAAAAGGTTGAAAATTTAATTGTACGTGGCTGTAATCTCCGGTAACCAGCATTTCGCGCGCGCACTCGGCAAAATTTATTTCGTCCCAATCAAATAAATGCACTCCGCCTAAAAACGGAATGAACAGCAAAGCGCTTATAAGTGTAATTAAATAGGGGTATGTAAAATTTTTATGGTCCTGCATTAAAACAAACGATAAAGAGGCTTATCTAATTTATCAAATTTTTCCGAAGCTTTTGAAAAATAAAAAAACCAACAAACCAAAGAAGAAAAGCAAACCGCGATAAAACTTCCTGCTGTAATATCTTCAAGAAAATGTTGTGATAAGTACACTCTTGAAAAAGCAACGGTAAGGGCAATAAGAAAAAAAATAATTTTAGAAGAAACTTTCTCTGAAAGAAAACTCAGGCAAAAAAACAAAGCAAATGCCGCCGTTGCATGTCCTGAAGGAAAGCTGTTGTGAATATTTATATCTACGCCTTCAACCAATTTTAAAGGCAGGTGATTTTTTTCAAATAACAACTCCGGCCGGTCGACGTCTGCAAAAAAAGCATATTTAATACCTTGAGTAAAACCGGCACTTAAACCGTAAGCAAGTAAAGTGGTTAACCCTTTGCGCACATTAAGGATTAGCAATAAAACTCCTGCCGCCACTACAAAAATCCCGTCGCCCAAATAAGTTATATACTCAAAAAACCCGTTTAATGAAGGGCGTAAGAGACTGTTAAAATACTGGTGCAGTTGTATTTTATCGGTAAGGCCAATAATAAAGCAGGCAGCGCAAAAGAGAAGCGCATAAGGCAGGAGGAAAATTCTATTTTTCAGGAGCGTTCGGCGCAAAATAAATTTTGCTTAAAGATACTTGTAAAAACTAAAGCAATACCAGTTCTTTTATCAATTCTTTTTTAAGATATTGGTTGGCATTTTTTATTAACTGGCTCTTTAAAAAATGCAATTCATTTTTAAGTGCGGGTGAATCCACATCCAGAAACAAAGTATGGTCTTTTAAAAAAATACGGGTTGTATGTTTGGCAATCATTTCGCCGGCAATTTCTTTCCAGTTAACGGTAAGCGAAGAACTGTCAATTTTCTTATCAAGCCGGTTTTGCTTTAAAAACAACTCGATGGCGGCACCCAAACTGCTTAAATTATGCTTACTCATTCCTCAATAAAGGTAATAAAAAAACCCCGCCAAAAGGCGGGGCTTGGTGATATAGTTTTCCAAAAGGAATGCCTTCGGCAAAAACAACTTACTTAATGCTCTTTATTTTTTTAGTCAATTTCGACTTTAAGTTGGCAGCTTTGTTTTTATGAATGACCTTACGTTTTGCCAGTTTATCAAGCATCGCTGTTACTTTAGGGAGTAGGGCAGCAGCTTCTTTTTTATCAGTAGTTTCACGCAATTTTTTCAGCGTAGAACGGGTAGTTTTTGCCTGGTAACGATTGTGCAGTTTTTTTGTTTCGGTCTGCCTGATACGTTTAATTGACGATTTATGATTTGCCATTGTTCTTTTTGTTTAAAAGGATTGCAAAGATAGGGGTTTTATTCACACCCGCAAGGGTATAAATAAAAAAAGAAGAATGGGTTTAGAAGGCTTTTTTTTGCTTTTTTTGAGGACTGTGAAGGGTATTTTATCCATATTTTCATTGTTTTTCGCCTTAGTCTCGGCCTCTCAAACCATTATTGATAAAAACCTGGTTCCCAATGGTAGTTTCGAGAATTATAAGAAAAAGTCGGAGAATATTAAAAATGCCCTGCCCTGGAAAGGGATAGCCACCGTAGATTACTACCAAAAACCTATTGAAAACGATACAACCCGGTGTAAAGGTGCCCGGACCGGGGATTGTTATGCGGGTTTGCGTTTTCAGAAAAAATACAAGGAATTTTTAGAGGTAAAACTGGCCGAATCGCTGAGACACGGGCAATTATATGAGTTCGAATGTTCAATCCGGTTGGCTTTTTGGAGCAATGCCCAACTTAAATCCTTCGGGGTTTACTTTTCTAAGGCCGGCATGAAAGCTGTTTCTTATCCTGAGCGGGATTATATTGTGGACACCGTGGCTAAAAAAGGAGCCCTTGACGGCCACTTTTGCTGGTTTAAAATAAAAGGCGTTTATAAAGCCGGGGGAGGAGAGAAATTCATAACCATCGGTAATTTTTCTCCGAATGTGCGTAAGGACATGGCAAAAATAAATCTCTTTAAACCCGGTTTTAAGGAAGCTTATTATTTTGTGGATGATGTTTCTTTAAAATGGATAAAACCGAAAGAAGACGAGATTAAAATTGTTTATGTGGATAGCGTGAAATATGAAAAGGACTCCGTACTTCAGGTAAAAACCAACGCACATGTAGGCGAGAAGATTACACTTAAAATTTCTTTTGAATTGGGTAAATCTTATTTAACACCTGAGTCTTTCCCTGAATTGAATAAACTCTCGCAATATATGTTTCGTCATCCTAATTTTGTAATTCAGATAAACGGGCATTCGGATAATACAGGTTCTAAACGCAAAAATCTTCGCCTCTCGGAAGAACGTGCCCGTGCCGTGTTTGAATATTTAATCGGCAAGGGGGTACAAAATAAAATGTACTACAAAGGTTTTGGCGATACAATGCCTGTTGCTGATAATTCTACCGACGAGGGCAAGCAAAAAAACCGAAGGGTAGAATTTGAGATTATAAAAGAGTAAATCAAAAACTGAAACTCATTTCCTTTTCAGGATTCGTAACCTTATAACTTTGTTTTTTTTCGCTCACCTCAGTATGTACCATATTTATCTGCTCAGAGAAATATTCGTACAACAAGGTGATTTCTACTTGCAGAGTTTTGGGTAAGGCTACATCTTTCACTTCAAAATACGACCACACAGCGTCTTCTTCTTTTTCGTAACCGATAAAATTTAAGATTTGAAGTTTGCCGTTTACTTTAATCTTTAAATGATTGGTGATATAATGCGCCAGTAATTTTTCTTCTGTAACTTTTTCTTTAGGATGCAGAAGGTCGACAGGTTTTTTATAAATTTTCTTTAAAGTATTTTCTATATTATCGGTAAACATCTTGCAGCTTACCTGCAAAGTTTTATCGGCCTTGTATTTAATGTCAGTAACACTTACATAATAGGGATGAAAGGAAGATAAAAGCATCCATGTCAAAAAAGCGCCGCCAAATATTTTTATAACTCTGAATTTCTTTATCATTACTTTTACCTCGTAAAGATACAATTTTTATGCCCGACTTCTGGCTTTGGTTCAGCACCGGCCTGCAACATATTTTAGATTTTAGTGGTTACGATCATATTTGTTATGTGACAGTTCTTACTGTACTTTTTCCGATTGCAGAGTGGAAAAAACTTTTGGTTCTTGTTACCGCATTCACTATCGGACATTCCTTAACACTTGCATTAAGTGTTATCCATGTAATTTCTCCTCCGCAAAAAATTATTGAGTGTTTAATTCCGCTAACCATTTTAGCTACGTGTATTCACAATATCGTCTCCTTAAATCATCCCCCGAAAAGGGTGATTTTTAATTACAGTTTAGCTCTGTTTTTCGGTTTTATTCATGGCACTGGATTCTCTTATTTGTTAAAATCCCTTCTGGGAAAGGAAGAAAACATCATCGCTCCTCTGCTTTCCTTTAACCTTGGCATAGAGGCCGGGCAATTAGTTATAGTATGTGCCGTACTGCTAATTTCTTTAATTTTACAGTCATTCACCAAAATAACAAAGAAGCGCTATGTGTTATTTGTTTCTTCCGTTGTAGCGGTGATCGCTGTTTTACTTTTGATTCAACGTATAAATGATTTTTGATATGAACAATATATTTTACCGCCCAGGCGCTAAGACGCAAAGGAAAAACAATAATTATATTTCAGAAAAACTTTGGCGTCTTTCTATCTTTGCGGCGATAGTATTGAACGTATTACCTGTCTTAGCACAAAACATAAAAAACAATCCTAATTCCAATCACGGAAATAAATTTGAACAACTCGGCACTATTTTACCTGATGCAAATGAATACCGCAGCGCATCCGGAGCACCCGGCCATAAATACTGGCAGCAAAAAGCAGATTACGATATTGATGTTACTCTCGACGAAAAAAATCTTACCATCATTGGCAGCGAGTGGATAACCTATTACAATAACTCTCCGGATAAACTCACTTACTTATGGTTGCAGTTAGATGAAAACCAACACGACCCGAATAACGAAGCGAACTATTTTGACGAAGAAAAATTTACTCCGCCCTTTACTGACAGGGACGCGAAAGGTGTTATGACCAAAGAAATTTTGCAAGGCCTTGGAGAAAAAATTATTTCTGTAACAGATGAGTTGGGCGTTAAATTAAAATATACGATTAATCTTACTATGATGCGCGTTGATCTTCCTAAAACATTAATGCCCGGTGGAAAAATAAAATTTAAAGTAAAATGGAATTATAAAATGTCTAATCGCATGGAAACAGGCGGCCGCGGCGGTTACGAATATTTCCCGGAAGATGGTAATCACCTTTTTACTATCACTCAATGGTATCCGCGCATGTGCGTATACAGCGATTACCAGGGCTGGCAAAACAAGCAATTTACCGGCCGTGGCGAGTTTGCCCTGGCATTCGGAAATTTTATGGTGAAAATGACCGTACCTGCTGACCATAAAGTTTGTGGTACGGGTAATTGTTTGAACTATGCTCAGGTATTGAGTCCTGCACAGTTAGCGCGCTGGCAAAAAGCGCAAACCGCGACAGATGTAACTGAAGTTGTAACGTTAGATGAAGCAAAAGCTGCAGAGAAAAATAAAGTAACAACAACTAAAACATGGATTTTTAAAGCCGACAGCGTTCGTGATTTTGCCTGGGGTTCATCAAGAAAATTTGTATGGGATGCAATGCCTCAGAAAATTGCGACGAAAACAGTTATGTGCATGAGTTTTTACGGTAAGGAGGCTTATCCTTTGTATCGTAAATTCTCAACTAAAGCAGTGGCTCATACTATTAAAACTTATTCAAAATTTACGATTGATTATCCGTATCCTGTTGCTCAAAGTATAGAAGCCGCAAACGGTATGGAATATCCAATGATTTGTTTTAATTACGGCAGGGCGGAGAAGGACGGCACTTATTCGGAAGCAACGAAATACGGAATGCTGGGTGTCATCATTCACGAAGTGGGGCACAACTTTTTTCCAATGATAATAAACAGCGATGAGCGCCAATGGAGTTGGATGGATGAAGGCTTAAACACTTTTGTGCAATTTTTAACTGAGCAGGAGTTTGATAATAACTATCCTTCGCAACGCGGGCCCGCGCATAAGATTGTGGATTACATGCGTATGCCAAAAAATCAATTGGAGCCGATTATGACTAACAGTGAGAATATTATTCATTTCGGCCCTAATGCATATTCAAAACCCGCAACCGCTTTAAATATTTTACGCGAAACAATAATGGGCCGCGAGCTTTTTGATTTTTCTTTAAAGGAATACGCCAAACGATGGGCATTTAAACATCCAACGCCTTCTGATTTTTTTCGTACTATGGAAGATGCTTCTGCGGTTGATTTAGACTGGTATTGGAGAGGATGGTTCTACGATATCGAACCCGTTGACATTTCACTTGACTCAGTAAAATCTTTCACATTCGTAAACGGAAAACAAGTTCCGGTTAAAAATGATACCATTATGCCGAACAAACGCCCTAAAGAGTTTCAGCATATTTCTAAAATCAGGAATAAAGAAGAAGGGATTAAATTTTTGGTAGACGCAGATACTTCCCTCCGCGATTTTTATTATTTCTACAAGCCGGATGAAGCCACACAAAAGGAAAGAAAACCCATCAATCGTTACGAAGGTTTGGAAGTGATGAGTGATTCGGCTTATGACCTGATTAAAAATAAATTTTACTACGAAATATATTTTACCAATAAGGGCGGGCTTGTGGCTCCCATAATTATTCAATGGAATTTTAAAGACGGAACCAGCGAGGTTGAACGTATCAATGCGTATATCTGGCGTAAGAACGAAAATAACATTGTAAAAACCTTTGCAAAAGATAAAGAAGTACTTTCCATTCAAATTGATCCGTATAAAGAAACGGCTGATATAGATGAGAAGAATAATACATGGAATATCAAAGAAGCTCCGTCTAAGTTTGAAGTGTTTAAGGCTAAAACGCAGGGCCGGGGAGCAAGCAATCGTGATAACCCGATGCAGAAACTGAAAAAATAAATTAGTTAAGACGTATGAAGTAAAATTTAATTCTCATCGTCATTGATTTTCGACAGGCATTTTTTAATGAGATTTCCGTCGTGGTCTAACGTTAAGATAATTACCGTTTTTATAAATACCGAAGTAGAGATACCGAATATGACTACGTATTTATCTCCACGTTCAAGAGCTCTGTGAACTTCTAATATCGGATATTTACTGTTTTGCTTAAGTTTTTTGTTAACCGGAAATTTTTTGAGCTCATCATTAAATTTAAGAATCTTGCCTTTAAAGGGATTTGCAAAATTGCAGTTTGATTCTTTGTTTTTGTAACAGGCAGTCAGAGTATCATCGCCGTCAATAGGTGCTTCAAAAAAATGGCCATCGGCATAAAATTTCACATCACTGAACAAAGTATCAGCCTGTACCAGCAAATCCAAATGTTCAAGAGCAACTTGCTCCGGGCAAACATGGGTTTGTGCTTTACCGTTTATCGCAATCAAAATAAACAGAATAGGGAAAAGGATGAATTGCTTCATACCTCAAATATAGGGGTTTTGGGCGACGAAAATGCTTTACTTTTAGATAAAGAAATAATACGGGATAAAATATTTTTCCTACTTTAACGGCAGTATTTTACGAGCATGTCAACTATAATCAAGCCCTTAGTGAGTACGGAAGTCTCCATAGATATATTAAAAAAAGCATACAGCCTCATGTGCACCGCAAAAGCGATGACGGAATTGTATGAAGCCAACAAAGAAGTAACCGCAAAATATGTGCATGCCACTTCGCGCGGGCATGAAGCCATACAAATTGCATTGGGATTGCAGTTATTACCTCAGGATTATTTAAGCGCGTATTACCGTGATGACAGTATTTTACTTTCTATAGGTATGCAGCCTTACGAACTAATGTTGCAGCTGTTGGCAAAACGCGACGATCCTTTTTCGGGAGGAAGGACGTATTATTCGCATCCCGCACTGCGCAGGGATGATATGCCTAAAATTCCGCACCAAAGCAGTGCTACGGGTATGCAGGCTATTCCTACAACGGGAATTGCAATGGGATTACAGTATCTTGAAAAAGTATTTCCTAAAAAAGGAGTGACTGATCTTCCGGTTGCTGTTTGTTCATTGGGCGATGCAAGTATTACCGAAGGAGAAGTGGCGGAAGCATTTCAAATGGCGGTATTAAAAAAAATGCCGATTTTATATTTGGTGCAGGATAATGAATGGGATATTTCAGCCAACGCAAAAGAAATCCGTGTGCAGGATGCAACCGAATACGCAAAAGGTTTTAAAGGATTGGAAACACGTACCATTGACGGAACAGATTTTCAGAAGTCATACAATACAGTAAAAGAAGTTTTGGAGATTATCCGTAAAGAGCGCAGGCCGTTTTTAATTCACGCTAAAGTTCCGTTATTGAATCATCATACATCAGGTGTGCGTAAAGAATGGTATCGTGATGATTTGGAAGAAGCAGCAAAAAAAGATCCTTTACCCAAATTGCGTAACCGTTTAATTATTGACGGAGTTGGTTCTTCTGAAATGAAAAAAATGGAAGAAGATGCGATTGCGCTTGTAAAATCGGATTATGAAAAAGCATTATTAGCGGAAGATCCGCGACCTGAAGATTTATTTACTCATGCATTTGCACCAACATCTGTTACTGAAGAAAAAGGCGAGCGCTCTCCTAAGGGAAAACAACCAACCGTAATGGTTGATGCCGCTTTATTTGCCATCCGCGAATTAATGGCGAAGCATCCGGAGTGTTTGTTGTACGGACAAGATGTGGGAAGAAGATTGGGAGGAGTTTTTCGTGAAGCCGCAACTTTAGCTCAGCAGTTCGGCGACCATCGAGTGTTTAATACTCCTATTCAGGAAGCATTTATTATCGGATCTACAGTCGGTATGAGTGCGGTTGGATTAAAACCCATTGTTGAAGTTCAGTTTGCAGATTATATCTGGCCGGCGTTGAATCAGCTGTTTACAGAAGTTTCCCGCTCTTGCTATTTATCAAACGGTAAATGGCCGGTGAGCTGTATTTTACGTGTTCCTATAGGCGCTTACGGAAGCGGAGGGCCTTATCACAGTAGCAGCGTAGAAAGCGTTGTATGCAATATAAAAGGAATTAAAGTTTGTTATCCGAGTACCGGCGCGGATTTAAAAGGATTGATGAAGGCCGCTTATTATGACCCGAACCCGGTGTTGATGTTAGAACATAAAGGTTTGTACTGGAGTAAAATTAAAGGAACCGAAGAAGCAAAAACCATTGAGCCGGACGAGGATTATATAATTCCATTAGGTAAAGCGAGAATGGTACAAGAAGTAAGTAGTGGGCAGGAGGCAGGAGGCAGTGTGCAGACCACACTCACAGTAATTACTTATGGAATGGGAGTTTACTGGGCAAAAAATGCTTCTAAAAAATTCCCCGGACAGGTTGAGATTGTTGATTTAAGAACACTTTCTCCATTGGATGAAGAAATGATTTATACTTCTGCTAAAAAGCACGGAAGAATTTTGGTGTTGACGGAAGAACAAAAAAGCAACAGCTTCGCACAAAGCGTAGCCGCAAGAATTACCGAAAATTGTTTTGAATATTTGGATGCTCCCGTACGTGTTGTAGGCGCCGAAGATATGCCTGCTATTCCATTGAATTCTATTCTTGAAAAAACAATGCTGCCTAATGCTGAGAAGGTGGAAGCGGCGATTGAGAGGTTATTGGGATATTAATTAAAAAAATTCATTGCTTCGGAATATTGTTCAGGTAGAATTTCCAGGGTTTTTTATAGGGGTGTCGTCCTGAGTTGGGAAAATTTCCTTCAACATACCCACCCGTTGCAAAGTCTGGTGGATAATCAGATTTCGTGCCTTGCCTTGCATCCATTTCCCAAATCTCGGCGACCCAAAAACTAAAATCGTAATACAATGGGTTCTTAAAATCTTCCGTTCTTGAAATAGTAAGAAAATTGCGGAAGGCCTCCGGCGAATTTAATTCTTTGAAAGAAGCTTTGCTGATCACTGTTTTTTTCTTGCTGCCAGAGTCCCAGTTGACAGGTACTGTGTCCCTGCTTATTGTGTACTTGCTCATGTCAAACATTGTTGCATCGTGCACAAAATATTTAGAAACCAGGATGTTTGAATTTGGCGGAATTAAAACAATTCGTTCCTGTTTTGAAACGGTGGCGTGAATAGGATCGTTGACGCTGTAAAAGTGGGTACTGTTTCTAAAGGTCACATAACCATTTATTTGTTCGACATCCTGCCAGTATTCCAGTTTTTTATTGCCGGCCAGTATAAAAGAGTTCTTCCCATCAAAAAAAATCGGCTTATCAGAAATATTAGCGAGTATAAAAGTTATTTTGCCGCCGTTGGTATAATAAAAATATACGATTTTAACAATTGAATCGGAATACACCCAGGTAGTGTCTTTTCTTAATTTATTACAATCAAGTGACACCACTTGCATTTTACTTACTGTACAACTTGAAAAGAAATATATTGCGATCAGTACAAGAAAGAAACATTTGAATTTTGCAATTAAGTTCATAACCTTCTTTTAGCTTTTCATTATTTTATTCCGGTCTTGGGCGAAAACCTTTAAAATGATAAAGTATTATTTAATTAATTCTCATTCTGACCAAAAGTATATATTTTTTGCATTATAAAATGGGAGTTTGAGGGAACGGTAGCTTTTGTCTTCTGATGTGTGGGCTTTTGACGGACAACGGGATATTGTTGATTATCGAAACTTATGTTTAAATCGTTCATTTCTTCTTAAAAACTAAGCTTTTTACCCCAAAAATTCCCCCTAATTTGCGCTATGCATAAAAGATTTAACGTGCGGGTTTATGGTATCCTGGTGGAACAGAGCAAACTACTGGTAAGTGATGAATTTATTAAGGGCAAAGAAATATGCAAACTACCGGGAGGCGGACTCGAATTCGGAGAAGGGCCGGCCGAATGTATTGTGCGCGAGTTTAAAGAAGAAACCAATTTAAATGTGGCTGTGCAAAGTCATTTTTATACCACCGATTTCTTCGTTACATCTGCCTTTGATATAAAGAGCCAGGTAATAAGTATTTATTATACGGTTAAGGCTCTCGAAAAAATAAAACTACAAGTAAGTACTAAAAGATTTGATTTTAAGAAAAAAGTGGAAGGGGCACAGTCGTTCAGATGGATAGAAATTGATAAAATATCTGAAAATGATTTTACCTTTGTAATAGACAGAAAAGTGGCAACACTAATAGCTGAACAAAAGAAATTGTTTTTAAATGAAAAATAAAGAATTTGTCATGCTGAACTTGTTTCAGCATCCGTTGATTTTTTGGGATATAGGGACCCTGAAACGGATTCAGTGTGACGGAAGTAACTTATAGAAAATTAAAAAATATGATTCAACGGGTACAAACTTTATTTCTTTTAGTAGTGGTAGCGGCATCGATATGCCTGATGGTCTTTCCGTTTGTGAGTTACGAAAACCTTTTTAATAAATTTACCATTTCGACTTTTAATAAAGTGTACAGCGGCACCTGGCATTATATAGCGGGCTCGTTGAATATTGTAATACTGGCACTTTCGGTAATTTGTATTTTTCTTTTCAAAAAACGTACGCTACAATTTAAAATCGCGAATTTACTTGCGTTGCTGAATGTGCTTCTGCTTGTGGTTTTATTATTCACAAATCTTATTGTTGTAGAAGCGTTTTTAGGAGGAGAAAAGCATGTTTTATGGCCAAGCTATTTGCCTATCGCTTCTATGTTTTGTGCATTTTTAGCTGGAATATTTATTAAGAAAGATGAAAAATTAGTGCGCTCTGCCGATAGAATTAGATAATTACACGCCTTTGCGCTCTTTGCGTCTCTGCGTGACAAAAAAATAAATAAAAATGACTGATATCACAGAAACAACCCACAGCAACGAAAAGCTAACGCGTCCTTTCAATTTCATGAAATGGATTGACGATAATCGTCATCTTTTAAAGCCACCCGTGAACAACAAAGTTGTTTATAAAGACGCCGAGTTTATCATTATGGTTGTCGGCGGGCCCAACTCGCGCAAAGATTATCACTATAACGAAAGCGAAGAGTTCTTTTACCAATTAGAAGGAGATATTACAGTTCAAATTCAGGAAGACGGTAAAGCTGTAAAAGTGCCCATTAAACAAGGGGAAATTTTTTTACTTCCGCCAAAAGTACCGCATAACCCGATGCGCGGTCCGAATACCATTGGTTTGGTAATTGAACGTAAACGTCATGCCACTGAAAAAGACGGACTCATGTGGTTCTGCGAAAAGTGTAATCATAAATTATACGATGAATATTTTATGCTTACCAATATTGCCACGCAGTTTCAAACGGTTTTTGAAAAATTTTATAATAATAAAGACCTGCGAACCTGCAAAAGCTGCGGGCACATGATGGAACCGCCCCCTGTTATCAAGTAAAAAATAAACTTTGCGTTCTTTGCGTCTCTATTGAGACCAATCCATGAAACGAATTCTACTCTCATACTTACGCGATAAACACACCCTTTGGTACAAATTGGGATTAATGTTTTGTTGCCTGTTTTTTATTGTTTTAATACTTCCCGATCCCAATAAATCAGAATTTAAATACGAAATAAATAAACCCTGGGAGAATGAAGATTTAATTGCGCCCTTTGATTTTGCAGTTTATAAATCAGAAGGCGAAATTTCTTCCGAGCAAAACGTTATTCGTGAGAACACTCCGCTTTATTATACCGAAAACGATTCCGTCTTTAAAAAAAATATTAAATTGTTTTTCAGCGACAACCAATTAAACAAGCAGGAAGAACAAACTTGTCATGCTGCATTTGATACGCTTCTGCAAAAAAAAATTATTCAACTTCCTGATTCAGGCTCGCTTCTTTCGCCGGTATGGATTTTAAAAAATAAAACGGTTTCCGAAAAACATTTTCCGGATTTTTTTACGTTGGCCCGGGCCGATAGCTTTTTAACGGCTTATTTAGATAAGGGGAAATCTTCTATGTGGGTTACCGAAGCCGAGAACGCTTTGGTGCATACATTATATTTCAGTAAAGTGCTGACTAAGCAAAACCTTAACCAGGAGTTAGGCGATATGCCTTTGATAAAAGATAAACGCCTTAAAGGCCAGTCAATTATTAATAAAGGGGATGTGGTCGATGAAAGTAAATCATCCATAATTGGTTCTCTTAAAAAGGAACTGGAGAAACAAGACAGGTACAATAAGCACACTTTTCTCGCCCTTATGGGTAAAGTAGTTTATGTGGCGCTTTGCCTGGCAATGGTTTTTTTATTTTTAGGGTTTTTCAGAAGCGGCATATTCGGGCA
>DATMMV010000062.1:0-16570 GCA_035569635.1 Bacteroidia bacterium
ATGCAACTGCAAACATGGGCGGAAGTTATGTGGTAACTGTTACTGACGCGAACGGTTGTGCCAGCGGAAACGTGGCAAACGTGGTGGTAAACCCTTCTCTTACAATTAACGCTACCAACAACGGACCCATTTGCCGGAACGGAACTTTAAACTTAACTGCAAGCTCAGGTATAAGTTGGGTATGGACAGGCCCTAACGGGTTTGGTTCATTCGCGCAAAACCCAAATATACCAAACGTACAATTACCTGTCTCCGGAACTTATGTTGTTGTAGGAACGGATGCTAACGGTTGCCACGGAACAGATTCAACAGTTGTTGTAATTAATCCGCTGCCAACTATTACTGCTAACACAGCTACCATTTGCGTTACACAACAAACTGCAACATTAACTGCTAACGGCGGTGTTAGTTATGTGTGGGGGCCATCTTCTACCCTAAGCAGTGGTACAGGTAATCCGGTTACTGCCACGCCAATGGTAACTACAACTTATACTATTATCGGAACAGATGCTAATGGTTGCGTTAATTCAGGTGTTACAATGGTTACGGTAAATCAATTGCCAACCGTTACTGCCAACTCGGGGGTAATTTGTTTTGGAAATTCAACAACATTAACAGGTAGCGGCGCTTCGACTTATAGCTGGACGCCATCCGGAAGTTTAAGTTCTGCAACCGGAAACCCCGTAACTGCAAGCCCGGCTTCAACTACAGCTTATACTGTTACAGGTATTGATCCTAATGGTTGTTATAACACAGGTGTTTGCTCGGTAACCGTAAATGCTTTACCAAACATTAATTCAGGTTCGGGAACTATTTGCTTCGGAGCTACAACTGTACTTAATGCAACAGGTGCTAATACGTATTCATGGTCGCCCGCTACAGGTTTAAGTGCAACAACCGGCGCAAACGTTTCTGCAAGCCCGGCAAGTACCACAACTTATGTTGTAACAGGAACTGACGTTAATGGTTGCAGTAACACGGGTACAGCTATTGTTACAGTAAACCCATTACCTGTATTAAATGTCGGGCCGAAAATTACTACAGGCTGCTCTCCCGTTTGCGTAAATTTTGCAAATGCTTCTGCTGCTACCGGAACCTGCAGTTGGAATTTTGGCGATGGTATGACTTCCACCAATTGTAGTCCGTCTCATTGTTATATAGGGAAAGGTACTTACCACGCGGTGCTTACTTTAACCGATGCGAACGGCTGTGTAAACAGCGATACCGCCACAACTGTGGTGTATCCTATTCCGCATGCTGATTTTTATTACGGGCCGCAACCCACAACTATTTTTGAATCGAATATTACGTTTACCGATGCGTCCGGCGGTGCTGTGATTTCTACATGGAATTGGGCTTTCGGAGACCCAAAAAATTCCACTTCAAATTTACAAAACGTGGCATTCAATTACGGCAACCCCGGTTCTTACCCGGTTCATTTAACCGTTACCTCTAATTACGGTTGTATTGACTCGATAACAAAAATTGTTGTCATTGATGAAGATTATATGATTTACATCCCCAATGCTTTTTCTCCGAATGCAGATGGAGTAAATGATTTCTTCTTTGCAAAAGGAGAAGGTGTTAAAGATTTTAAAATGTACATCTTTGACCGTTGGGGCAACCAGGTATTTTTCTCTGATGATATCAATAAAGGATGGGACGGAAGATTTATGGGTAAAGGAACCGACATTGTACAAGAAGATGTATATGTTTGGAAAGTTGAATTAAAGAACTTTAAAGACGAACCACATCAATTAAAAGGTACTGTATCACTGATTAAATAAAAAACCAAAAAAATCTCTTTCAAAAAAGAGATTTTTTTGGTTTTTTATTTCCCGAGTTCTGATTTAAGGAAGTCGATTATTTTTACTTCCACAGGGTCAATATTTTTTATATCAGCGATATAACAGCTCAGCCAATCGGTCAGATGAATTAAGTACAGAGCTTGTACTAAAGGCGTGCTACCCTGCCCCATGATTTCAAATATGGTAGAAGTGAATTTAGAAATTACCGTTTTATTTATATCGAGGCGTTTTAAATTCCTTTCGTAATCAAACGAAGTACGCAAAACGCATACCGCTAAATCTTCGTGCTTTTCCGTCCATCCTACCAATTCATTATGATTCATTTCGGGAATCACATGGTGCCAGCAAAGCATTTTACTGTTTTCGTTTATTTGTTGGCGAAAACGGATTGCAACTCCTTCTGTAGCTCCCAGGCAATAAATAACCGGAATTTTTTTATTCAATTTTTCAGCGTACTGTTTTGCTTCACTTTGAATTTCCGCTTTTTCAGAAGTCATTAAAGAGACTGCTTCTTCGATTTGTTTTTTGTAATCAAAAACAAGTATTTGTTTCACATTCAGTATATGAAGCAATTGTACCAATGAATATCCCAGGCACGAACGCGGGGGGTTACCGCCGGGGATTACAATTAAATCGAAATTATTTTTTTCCGCAAGTTCTTTTACTTTACCCCCACTGGTTATACAGGCAATCTGCGCTTTTCTTTCGATAGCCAGTTGCATGGCACTGATAGTTTCTTCCGTATTTCCGGAATAAGAAGAAACAATTACAAGCGTATTTTCATTTACATATGACGGGATAAAATAATCCTTGCTTACATTAACCGGAATTTTACTTTGTTTGTTTGCCAGTTCAGAAACAATGGTTCCGCCAATGCCCGAACCGCCCAAACCGGTAATTAAAACGTTCTGAATATTTTTTCCGGCACTTATTTTTGAAGAAGCTGCAATTTGCAAGGCCTCTATAAGTTGATTCGGGAAATTTTCTACTAACTTTTTCATTTAAAATTAATTTTCGCGCGCATCGCTTTTACTCATTGCTTTAAAAGGTAAAGGATTTGCGGCACTTTCTTTATACATTTTTCTGTTCCGGTAAATATCAATAGCCATGTAAATTGCTTTACGGAAAGAACCTGCATCTGCAATATTTTTTCCGGCTAAATCGTATGCGGTACCATGATCGGGTGAAGTACGAACGATTGGAAGTCCCGTTGTAAAATTAACCCCATTATTAAATGAAATGGTTTTAAACGGAATCAAACCCTGGTCGTGATACATAGCCAGTACCGCGTCGAATTTTTTATACGTGCCCGAACCAAAGAATCCGTCGGCCGGGTAAGGCCCGTAAACCTGCATTTCATTTTTCAATTTTTCAATCACAGGTTTAATTATAGTTTCGTCTTCTGTACCTAAAGTACCTATGTCGCCCGCATGAGGGTTTAAACCTAACACGGCAATTTTTGGTTTCTGAAGAGCGAAATCGCATTTCAATGTTTTATTGAGGTGCGTTAATTTATCCGTAAGCCTTTCCTGTGTAATAAGCGGAGAAATATTCTGAATAGGAACATGCCCGGTAACCAATCCCACTTTTAATTCATCGCTGCACATAAGCATCATCGCTCCCTTTTCAAAACCGAAAAAAGAAGCTAAAAATTCGCTGTGCCCGGGGTATTTAAATTGTTCTGATTGAATATTATGTTTGTTAATAGGCGCAGTGACCAATACATCTATCAAACCTTGTTTGGCCGCCTCGCAGGCTTTGTGCAAAGAAATTTGCGCGTACTTACCTCCTGTTGGTGTTGAATTACCCATTTCAATCTGTACCTCTTCTTCGTAGCAAACAAATACGTTGGGCTTTTTATTATTGAGTTGTTTTAAATCGCGGGTAGCATTAAAATTCAATTCTTCCAATCCCATTACCTTGCGGTAAAAACCAACTGTTTTTTGCGAACTGAACAATATCGGTGTACAGATATCACACAATTCGGGCTCGAGAAAAGTTTTTAAAACCACCTCGAGGCCGATACCGTTAATATCACCCTGGCTGATACCTACTTTAATATTTTCATCTGACATAATGCAAATATAATAATACTAAACGAGTACGGGTTTTTCCACCCAATCGCCGTTTTCTTTGATTAAATTAATAAGTTCATTTACGGCATTTTCAGTGGGGACATTCTTCTTAACCACCTCTTTACCCTTGTACAGGGAAATTTTTCCGGGACCGGTGCCCACATAGCCATAATCGGCATCAGCCATCTCTCCGGGTCCGTTTACAATACAACCCATGATGCCGATTTTTATACCTTTTAAATGATCGGTTACCGAACGGATTTTAGCGGTTGTTTCCTGCAAGTCAAAAAGTGTACGGCCGCAGGAAGGACATGAAATATATTCCGTCTTAGAAATACGTGTGCGGGCCGCCTGCAAAATCCCGAAAGCGGTTGAGTTGCAATTTTTAGGCGAAACACAATTTTGTTGTTTAATCCAAACCCCGTCGCCCATACCGTCAACTAAAAGTCCGCCAATATCCGTTGAAGAAAAAAGTTGAAAATTCTCCTCGGGTATATCTTTAAAATTTCTTTTTATGATAACCGGGGCTTTGCAATTATTTTCTTCAAGAAGAACGAACATTTGCCTGAGTTCCGTCATGGCCGTTTGAGAGAAAGTATCAAAAACAAGAACCACTGAGTTATCAAAGGGACTAGAGTTGAGGGACGAAGGACGAAAGACGAGGGACGAGGGCTCTACAGAAAAATATTTTTTCAAAGAATCAAAATCGTACGCAACAAAATTCAGTTTATCTGATTTTTTTTCTGAGCGGAAATACTCGTCGGCACAAAATAAAGGGTAACATTGCTTTTGGTTGGAATTATTTTTCCAAACCTCCGAATTATAAATTATACTTAAAGTGCCGGGCAATTCAAAATCAATTACGTTATCTCCGACGAAAACAAAATCAGCGGCCTGGTCTGAGAGATTCCATTTATCTAATTGCACCGAGTAATTATATCCGCAGGCAAAAAAAGTTGCGGGTGTAATTTTTTCTTTCGCACTGAAATCTGCCAAAACACGCGGTACATTTTTTCCACCAAGATTTAAAACTTCGTTTGTATGACGGCGTTCGTATTCATAAGGATTGTAAGGTAGTGTAAGTGACGAGGGGCGAGAGACGAAGGACGAGGGGCGATTTTCATAACGATCTGCTAATATTTTTGCAACCGGGATTTCAAACTCAGGTTCTTCGGTTAAAGAAACACGAATGGTATCTCCCAGTCCGTCCTCCAATAAAGTTCCTATACCTACGGCCGATTTTATTCTTCCGTCTTCCCCCTCGCCTGCTTCTGTAACACCTAAATGCAAAGGGTAGTTCCGGTTTGTTTCAATCATTTGCTGAACTAGTAATCTGTATGCCTGCACCATAACTTGTGTATTACTGGCCTTCATACTCAGAATAATATCATGATAATTATTTTCTTCGCAAATGCGCAAAAACTCCATAGCACTTTCAACCATTCCCAAAGGAGTATCTCCGTAGCGGGATAAAATCCTGTCGCTTAAAGAACCATGATTTGTTCCGATACGCATTGCACTACCGTACTCTTTGCAAATTTTTACCAACGGAGTAAAGCGCAGGCGTATTCTCTCTAATTCCGCTTCGTAAGTGGCATCGGTATATTCAATCTCTTCAAATTTTTTCTTATCGGCGTAATTACCGGGATTAACGCGCACTTTTTCCACTATACGCGCGGCCCATTCGGCTGCATTAGGAGTAAAATGTATATCGGCACAAACAGGAGTATCGTATCCACGGGCACGTAATTGCTTTTTTATTTCTTCCAGATTTTTTGCCTCATTTAAACTGGGCGCGGTAATACGTACCAACTCGCAACCCGCTTCAATCATACGTATACTTTGTTCTACGATAGCTTGTGTATCCATCGTATCGGTAGTAGTCATCGATTGCAAACGAATAGGATTATTGCCGCCAATGCCCAAGTGACCCACTTTTACCTCACGGGTTATAAAGCGGCTGTAGGTTGTAAGACTATTGCAATATGGCTTAATAAGCATACAGCAAAGTTAGCAAAGATTTACTGTATAAAGGCAAATGCCACAAGGAAAGCACACATAGCAACATAGAGGCCTGCACCTGAAGAATGATGAACCTTGAGGGGAGTCGTATATTCTTCGGTAGGGCGGTAAATCACTTGCTTATTCAAAGCATCTTTAAAGCTGTTATTGCTAACATTTGCGTATACTCCCTCTGTATGTTTACAAATTCTTTTCAGTTTGCGGTATTTTATATCATTAAAAATGAGCGTTGAAAAAACCACATCTTTCTCTTTGTAATAGGCTTCTATTTCATCGTGGCTATGCCTCGATACATTAAATCCCGCATCAGTAATCAGGATAACACGGTTATTACCGCCTGTTGCGTAAGTGCTGTCAATAATTTCATAAGCCTTTTTAATGGCCGAATTTACATTGGTTCCTCCACCTGTTTCAAGACTATCGATTTTATTTATAATTTCATTTCTGCGGGCAACTTTTATTCCTCGTGCAAGAATTTTAGGCGAAGCATCAAAAGTTAAAACAGAAATAGTTTCATTGGTATCAAGTGTGCTTATTAATGAATCAACGCTTTCTTTGAGGCTCTGTATTTTATCATCCTTTTTCATGGATTGAGAAACGTCGAGCACCAGAGCCAGGTTATTAAACGCTTTAGTTGCGTTACTTTGGTTTACCAGCTTTTTATAATCATCCTTTTCGGGGTCTTTTACTTCGTACACCGAAACATCATCCAGATAATAATAGGCCTCATCACTCATCACATCTTCACGATAAAAGAAAATTTTCATTCGGGCCAGAGACATGGGATGTTCATTCCCGAAATTGCCAATGGTGAGGAATTGCTCTCCGCCCTCCGCTTTGTAATAACCGTGCACTAAACTCCAACCAGTGTTATTGGCAATAGTGTCGATACCACGAGCAACCACTTGCGGAATTTCATCAATATAGAGCCGGCCGCTTTCGTTAGTAATTTCGGTTTTTGAAAAACAAGCGCCTATTGTGGTAGCGTAGGGCGATCTTTTATCGAGCACGATAAAAAAATTGACGCTGTAAATTTTTCCTCTTTCAAGGGGTTTTATAAGTTGGGTTTGTACGTATTCTTTAGGATCCCAGTTATTCTGTGTAGCGGGGTCGTCAATATCATCCACCAGAATACCCACACGGCCTTTACCTGTGCGTGCATTATGTACAGGCTGGTTTAATGAGAGTGTTGAATGTTCTGAATTAAAAAATTCGGGAGAGCCATCCGTGGGTTGCCACCAACCTTTTACAATCTGACGGCCCTTAGTTTTATAAGCAAAACCTTTTATGATAGCATGAGGTATGGTTTCTTCAAAGCTCGGGTTTGGCACCAGGTTTTCCTGTGAAAATAAACAGACCGGAAGGAAAAACAAAAGTGCAAAAGCTGGGGTTTTAAAAATAATTCCGGTTTTCATGACAGTAGGTTTTAAAAAGTATAACCAAAGCTGTGCCGCAAACTGTTAAGGAATCTTAAAAAAAACTTAAAAAAACAAAAGACCTTTCTTGCGGCATTGGTTTATTACCTACATCTTTGCTATCGTTTTAAACCAGACTGATTTATGAGCAAAAAAATTTTAGCCAACGACGGCATTGATACAACCGGAAAACAACTTTTAGAAAAAGCGGGCTTTACCGTTATTACCGATAAAGTTGCACAGGAAAGTTTAGCACAGGAATTAAACGATAAAAATTTTGTGGCACTTACCGTGCGCAGCGCTACTAAAGTTCGTAAAGAGGTAATTGATGCCTGCCCTAATTTAAAAGTTATAGGCCGCGGTGGCGTTGGCATGGACAATATTGACGTGGATTACGCCCGTGGAAAAGGAATTAACGTAATTAATACTCCGGCCGCTTCCTCAAATTCTGTGGCTGAATTGGTTTTTGCACATTTATTTAACTCGGTTCGTTTTTTATACGACAGCAACCGCCAGATGCCTGTAAACGGAAATACAAAATTTGAAGATTTAAAAAAACAATACGCAAAAGGCACCGAGTTACGTGATAAAACCATTGGTATTATAGGTTTCGGCCGCATAGGGCAATATGTAGGAAAAATTGCTTTGGGTTGCGGGATGAAAGTTCTGGCTTTTGACCCATTTGTGAAAGAAGCAAAATTAAATTTAGAAATATACGGACTTGCAAACTCTGAAGTGGCTGTAAAAACGGTTACAATGGATGAGTTGCTCGCGCAGAGCGATTTTATTTCAATGCACGTTCCCGGTGGAAAAGTAATTACTGAAACAGAAATTGCTAAAATGAAAAACGGCGTGATACTTATTAACGCGGCGCGTGGCGGAGTAATTGATGAAACCGCTTTGGTAAACGGATTAAACTCGGGAAAAATTTCGCATGCCGGTTTGGATGTTTTTGAAAACGAACCAAAGCCCAGTGAAACACTTTTAAAACATCCGAAAATATCTTTAACTCCGCATATAGGCGCAGCTACTAACGAAGCACAGGAGCGTATTGGTATTGAACTGGCTGAAAAAATTATTGCAGCACTGAGTTAATACCATTTTTTTTATTAATTTTGATTATGTTGCGATTTGACCGTACAGTACATAAATCAGGAAATATAAAAGATTTTCAAAAAGAAAGTGACTTTTATAAGGGTATGTCTTTGGAAGAATTAGCTGATTTTTTTAATTACTTGCAAAGTGTTGCTTATAACTTTGATCCAAATAAGCCCCCTCGTCTTGATAAATCCATTCATAATTATCGTTAATTAAAATGAATTGAAAAAGAATAAAAAAGCAAGCGGGAGGGCAAAAGACATTGACAACCTTGAAAATTTACCAGAATAGCAATTGTGAAAAAACTTTTTGTTTTCATACTGCCCGTAATTATTTTTTCCTGTGTTGTAAAAAAGGAAAATTTTGACGCGGTAAGAAAAATTCCGACACAAAAATATACTCCGCCGGGAACTGTTTGGTTGCGCGACAATCTCTTTTTAGATGAAACAGAAGTAAGCAATTTCAGTTACCAGGAATTTTTGTATTGGCTGAAAAGAGAAAGCCCCGCCCTTTATACCAAAATGTTGCCCGATACCAATTGCTGGACTCACTCCGATGTTGGCAATGCGGATAAGTTAATAAGTACCTATCATACCCGCTATGCTTATCGGGAATATCCCGTTGTGGGCATCTCGTACGAACAGGCAATTGAATTTTGCAATTGGAGAAGCGACCGTGTAAATGAATTTTTATATCTGAAATCACTTAACAGAAAACATGGCTCAGACAGCAGTAAACATTACGGAGAAATCGCTCCTAAAAAAGTAAAGTACCGTTTGCCTACTAAACAGGAATGGGAATATGCAGCAGCGGCCGGATTGGATTTTTGCAATTTCCCGATGGGATACGAGAGCCTTACTTATTACAATGTGCCCGTAAATAATACACTTGAGTACCATAATTATTTCATCAAAGATTTTAAATCGATAGATAAAGCCTGCGATAAATTGATTGAAGTTAATTGTCCTACTGTACGGGTTTATTCGGGCAAATGCAACCGCTACGGACTTGATCAAATTATGGGGAATGTTTCTGAAATGGTTTCAGACAGCCTTGTAAAAGGTTTGAATTACTCTACGCCGCTTTTCAGTTTAGAGCGTACAGAAAGCGCTAAAGGTGCTTATACCATTACTTCTTTAACCTATAGTTATATCCTCGATCATAAATACAAAAAGCCTGAACCATGGATTGGTTTCAGGTGTATTTGTGAGGTTTATTAGAGTGTTATGCAGTCCCACCGAAACGGGGTATTGTTCACCAAGCATCCGGCTGCTTTTCAATACAAGATTCCTCGCAAAACAACAGAGCTCGGAATGACAAAAAAAATTAAGAACTAATCGCCCCTTTATTCAACTCAATTAACGTGATCTCGGGCCAGATACCTACGCGGCCTTTGTAAATAGAAACTTTTTCGCGGCCTACGCAACCTATACCACGGTTTACGTATAAGAATTGTTTTCCGTGCTTATATAAGCCTGCCCATTGCGGATAAACATATTGTACCGGGCTCCATTTAAAACCGGGTATTTCCACTCCGAATTGAAAACCATGTGTATGTCCGCTCAATGTCAAATCCACATCGCCATACTCGGATTTAACCTGTTTGTTCCAATGGGATGGATCATGAGAGAGTAATATTTTAAAATCGTAACCCTGGGTTCCTTTATAAGCCTGATCCATTTTCCCGTATTTGGTAAAATGCAGGTTCCCCCCCCAATTTTCTATCCCTATCAAAGCAATTTTTTGTCCTTTGATTTCCAAAGGCAAATGCTCATTCAGTAATAATCTCCAGCCTGCCTGTGCATGAACTTTTTTCAATTCTTCCAGGTTTCGCTTTTTAGCTTCCAAATCGGGCCATTCCAAATAATCGCCGTAATCATGATTTCCCAGAATAGAATAAACACCCATTGGCGCCTTTAATTTTTGATACACGTGCATGAATCCGTCGGTTTCCCTTACATTATCGTTAATTAAATCGCCGGTAAAGAAAATTATGTCGGGTTTTAACTCCATTGCTTTATCAAAAGCACTTGAAAGGTGCGAGGTATCATCCGAAAAACTTCCCGTATGTATATCCGATATCTGCACAATTTTTAATCCATTGAAAGCTTCGGGCAAGTTCGGGAAATTTAATTTTACCGTATGTGTTTTATAACGAAACACTCCCCGCACCGCTCCGTAAAACAAAGAGACAAACGGAATAGTGAAAAAAGTTGCCGATAAATAAGCCATGAATTTAAGACGGGAAATTCCTTCTCTTTTCTCCGGTTCATTAAACGTTGTTACCAACTGAAATCCCCAACGAAAAATTCTCATTACATCATCAATGAGAAGAAAAACGCAGCCAATCAGTTTTGAAACAAACAGAACAAATAAAATAGAAACAACATAAGCCCTGAAAAACGAGGGCCAGTCCTGTATAGGCCAGAACAACGAAAATGTAAAAACAAAAATTGTTATACCCGAGATTACCCAGTAAACGATTTGTATTGTAAATTTACGCTGCGGGGTAAAATCCTTAATAATAGTTTGCACCCCGGTAAAAAAATAATACTCGATAAGCGTTATTATGAACGGAAGAATAAAAGGAAAAATATTTCGAAAGCCCATATTTGTTTGGTTTGGTTTATTTACCGCTTTTAATCTTACAGCGGTTCCCGGGTACAAAATTACATTAAAATCCAATCTTAAGGAACACAAAGTTTATATGTGGTATCTTTATGGAGATACCCGCTATCCTCTTGACACTTCCATGACAAATGCGGAAGGAACAGCTGTCTTTGAAAAGAATTACCAATTAGCGGGAGGTGTTTTCATTATATACCTCACACCAAGAAAGGCAGTGGAGTTTTTACTGACCGAAGAGAATATTTTTACGATAAACATTGATACAGCAGATATAAGTGGAAAAACGAGTTTTAATGGGAGTAGAGAAAATACCATCTATTATGATTTTTTAAGAAAAATTAACGCAAATGCCTATCAGGAAGACTTGTTAAAAAAGAAATTTAAAAGCAAAGTTTATTCGGCCGATTCAGCTGTCATTTTACAAAATTTAATTCTCACTTACCAAAAACAGGAAAGATTATTAAAGAAGCAAACTATAGAAAAAAACAGAAGCACTTTTTTAGCAGATTTACTGATGGCGGGTTTATGGCGTGATGCTCCCCTGACTATGTCGCCGAAGGAGTGGAAAAAATGGGGAAAAAATCACTTTTTTGACGAAATAAATTTTTCGGATGAACGACTGGCGTATTCCAATTCCCTTTTTGATGCTTATACAGAATACATCGGCACCTTTGTTAAAAAAACCAGCGACTCGCTGATTGCAGCCTGTGATACGATTTTGAAAAAAGCTTCTGCCGGAAAAGAAAATTTTAAATGGAGTTTATATTTTCTAAGTTCTTCTTTCGAACAATCGTCAGTAACCGGGCAAGACCAGGTATTTGTGCACTTGGTAGAAGAATATTACAAAAAAGGGAAATGCTGGTGGTTGAGCAAAGAGCAAATAGACAACATGGTAAGGCGAAGTGAAATATTAAAACAGTTATTCATCGGAAGTATTTGTCCCGATTTTACGGCAACAGATAGCAGTGGAAAAGAAATTTCGCTTCATCAAAAAATAAATAAGCCTACTATACTTTATTTTTGGGCCTATGATTGCAAACATTGCCTTGAAGAAACGCCCAAACTTGCCGCGTGGATAAAGAAACATCCTGAAATAAATTTAATTACAGCCTGCGCTACTCCTGACGAGGAAAAATGGAAAGAAAAATTAAAAGAATTTAAATTACCCGGTACTCATTTCATTGACCCGGAGATGAAAGCCAATTATACTTATCTCTACAGCGTAACGGCGACTCCCCAAATTTTTATCATTGACAAGAACAAAAAAATAATTGCGAAATACATAAACGATACGGAAGAGCTGGCAAAGTTTTTACAGGATTACAAATAAAGATTTTCGGTTTAAAAGTGATAATCTTTGTAATTTTTAGTGAATTCATCCGCCTCAAAAGGCTTATTCAGAATAATATTAGTGAAGTCGTAATTTTCCAATAAACCTACATCATCAAAAATACTCACGCTTACGGGCAAAAGAGTTTTTTCATCCAAATAAAAAACAGCTTTTCTGCAATAATAAACAGGAACCTGCAATTTTGTGCCGGGTTTCAGGTAATCAAATTCGTTGCATAAATTATTTTTCACGCGCAACATATAATCATTTGCATTAAGCCTGCCTGCAATTGAAGTTACCGTTTCATTTTCTTTTACTGTGTATTCGGAGTAGGGAAATGATTTTGTTTCGTAAATAAACATGTGACAGGAATATCCGTTCTTGGTTACTTTACCCAAATAGGCAAGGCTTTTTGCGAAATCTGTTTTTTCCTTACTGAGTGCAAGGGTAATACTTTTACCGATAAAATCAAAACCCAACTCATTAATGCTGTAATGCTGATTTTTTCGCATAAGGCTTCCGGTTGGATTTAATTGCAGGGTGAAATACGGGAACACGTGCGGTTTTACCAGTGCTTTATTGCTATGTTCACCCGAAACAAATAAAATTTCCAGTTTCTTCTCCTTATTAACGAGATATAATTTACGGGGCTTGATATTTATTTTATTCTCAGAAATGGCTTTAACATAATTTCCGTTGGTTCGTTCAATGGCAAGCACTTTAAAGCGCACAGTTTGAATATTTTTAATTGAATCGAGCATCGCGGAAATAAGATGCAAATGATTATTGGTTTGTACCTGGCCGGGAACAGGAATAAACAATAAACAGAATACGATTATAACAATTGTCCTTTTCAAACAGTACAAAAGTACATAAGCTTATGGTTAAAACTATTTAAAATAACGTGTTTTAAGATAAATTATACATTTTAGCGCGGTAAGGGTAATTAGGTTATTTTTGTAACTCATTATGAAATACCTTCTGATAAGTTTTTTTATAAGTGTTAAGTTGTTAGCACAACAAAAAACTCCAAATGATTTCACTGTTATTATACACGAAGAAACGATCAATAAAATTTTAAAAACCATCGACTCGATAAACGGAACCAAAGACTATGAAGTAATGTTTATTAAAGGCAAATATCATTACACCGCCAAAAATTTTAAAATGAAAATACGGCCCGACAGCTCGCAATTTACCTGTGACGTAAAAGTAGATGTAGGCCCCTTTACTTACCGGACTTCGGTGCCCGGGCATGTAAAAATAAGTTACGACAAAATCACCAACCAGATACAGATAAAAGTAGTGCGCGCTACTTTTGAATTATATACAAATGTGCTTGGAAAGAAAATACATATTAAAGACATTGACCTTGCCGATAATTTTAAGGAGCCTTTTAGTTTTGAAGGACCGAAAAGCATGACTACCGATTTTGATTATACTATGCCCGACGGGAAAATTAAAAAAATTTACATGCAGCCCACTGAATGCGAATTAAATATACGCTGGCAGGAAATCATTGCCAATTTTGAACTGGAGGCCTGTGATGTGCCGTTTATTACTTTGAAAAAATGAGATGGCTTTATTCTATTCAGATTACAAGAATAAAATATTGGTCTTTTATGCGCTTTCGGTTAAAGTTATGTTTTTAAATTTCTCAGATTAAATAAATCTATTTTACAATTTAATGATTTGGATAAAGATGGCTCATGGAATGTTAAAGATTAACCTTCTTCTCCAGCAAATAACTGTTGCGAACGGAAGAATTGCGGAGGATAAGCTCGCCGATAAAACCGGTTAAGAACAAGAGCGTTCCTAAAATCATTGTTGTAAGTGCAATAAAAAACCAGGGGTTGGTTGTTACCAATGGCGCACGCCCGTGGTGAAATTCGATATACAATTTTTGTATCCCCAACCACGCAGCAACAATAAAACCAACGATAAACATCAACGTACCCAACAAACCAAAAAGGTGCATAGGGCGTTTCCCGAATTTTGAAATAAAAGTTATGGTAAGTAAATCTAAAAACCCGTTTATAAATCTTTCTAAGCCGAATTTGGTATGGCCGTATTTACGCTCGCGGTGCTGAACTATCTTCTCACCTATTTTAGCAAAACCCGCCCATTTGGCAATAACCGGAATGTAACGATGCATCTCGCCATATACCTCGATGCTTTTTACGACATCTTTTTTATAAGCCTTTAAACCGCAATTAAAGTCACGCAGTTTAATACCACTCATTTTACGCGTGGCCCAGTTAAATAATTTTGTTGGAATTGTTTTTGTAATGGGATCGTGGCGCTTTTGTTTATAGCCGCTAACCAAATCAAAACCATCCTGAATAATCATTTTATATAAATCCGGAATTTCATCGGGACTGTCCTGCAAATCGGCATCCATGGTAATAACCACATCACCCTGCGCGGCTTCAAAGCCTAAATGCAATGCAGCGGATTTACCGTAATTACGCCGGAACTTTATAGCCTTAACGACTGAATTCTTCGCTGTTAAATTTTCAATAACCTGCCAGGATTTATCCTTGCTGCCGTCGTCAATAAAAATAATTTCGTAAGTAAAATTATTCTCTTTCATTACACGGGCAATCCAATCGTGCAACTCGGGCAGCGACTCGTCCTCATTTAAAAGAGGTATAACAACGGAGATTTGCATAAAGGGCAAAGTTTGCAATTTTTATCGGGATTAGGAAATATTGGGTTTAGCTTTATGTTTCAAGTTGTTAGCCGCGGATCACGCAGATTAAATATTAAGATTGATAATGAAACGAAAATGATAAGGCGTAATTATTGGATTAAGAAAATTTAACAGGTTTTCTCCCTACTACCTCATTTAAAAAAACTGTATAATCTGCGAAATCTGTGTTTACTAATGTATTCTGTGGCTAAAATTGTTATTTTTGCGGCGGGGTAAGTCTTTCACGACCAGCTCCTGCTGAATCCCCCAGGACGGGAACGGAGCAAGGGTAAGCGGTTGTAGCGGTGCGATGAAAGTAGCTTACCCCTTTTTTATGCCTTTTTTAATTTATACTTCAAAAGCGCGAAGACATAAAGATTCACTAAATGCCAGGGGGTTGGGCCTCGCAAACACGCAAAGGTTTATTGTGATTAGGGTTGGCGGGTTATTGAACAATTCACTTTAAAGAAAGTCGGGTTTTGTTTTCCGGATTGTGCCTGAGTAATTCCTTCAAACAGAAACAAAATCTGCAAAGTAGAATTTTCTTTATCAGAAAAATATTTTTTTAAACGCAGGGGCAATTCATGCCCACAAAGAAAGAACCTATAAGGGTTTAAATCAACGGTAAATGTCGGCTACTATTAGTCTTTGGGTGCAGCCCAGGTCTATGTTTCTATATGGTTAAAATTGTTGCTTAACTCTTTGATCATTTTTCCCACCTATCTACAATGGCAGAAGCCACTGCATTCCCAACTACATTAGTTGCCGAGCGGCCCATATCGAGAAGTTGGTCGACCGCCAACAAGAGTAAAAGACCTTCCACTGGTATGTGGAACATTGCCAGCATTCCGGCAATAACAACCAATGAAGCGCGTGGCACCCCTGCCATTCCTTTACTGGTAATTAAAAGCACAAGCATCATTTGTATCTGGTTGCCGAAGGAAATATCGATGCCATACATTTGCGCGATGAAGAGAGTGGCAAAGGTCATGTACATTATAGAACCATCGAGGTTCAACGAGTAACCCAAGGGCAAAACAAAACTTACAGTCCGGTTGCGCAAACCGAAACTCTCCAGAGCTTCGATGGTTTTTGGCATAGCTGCTTCTGAACTTGCGGTGCTGAATGCGAGTAAAATCGGTTCTTTGATAAATGAAAAAAGTTTGAAGAAATTTATTCTGCACACAAAACAAATTCCGGCAAGCACTACAAAAACAAAAAATAATAAGCCACCATAAAAACAGGAAATTAAATACGCGTAGCTTTTTAAAACGCCGGGGCCCTGCTGAATTACTACAGCTGTTACCGCACCGAAAACCCCGAGAGGTGCCATTTTCATAACATAATTGGTTACTTTAAACATAGCATGGGAAACAGAATCAAGAAAATTGATAATTATTTTTCCTTTTTCGCCCAATGAGGCAGCAGCTACTCCAAAAAATAAAGCGAAAATTACAATCGGTAATATTTCGTTATGCGCCATGCTGTCTACCACACTTTCG